>CALRZK010000096.1:0-8380 GCA_943372615.1 Bradyrhizobium ivorense
ATACTACAGCGCCATCATCGCCGAACTCGTGGGATCCGAGGGGCGAATGCACGCCTATGAGATCGACGCTGCGCTGGCCGGACGGGCACAAGACAATCTTCGGCCTTGGCCGCAGATTGCTCTGCATGCGACATCGGGGATTGCCGATGGCCTTCCGAAAGCTGATGTCGTCTATGTCTGCGCCGGCATCACGCAGCCGAGCTGGTCATGGATCGACGCACTACGTCCCGGAGGGCGCTTACTGTTTCCGCTGCAGCCAGTCGAAGGCGTGGGTGGCATGTTGATGATCACACGGCCCGAACACGGTCTGCATTATGACGCGAAGTTTTTGTCGCGTGCGCGCTTCATTCGCTGCGAAGGATTGCAGGATGCAGAACTCGATGCGCGTCTGGCAAAGGCTTTCACAGGCAATTGGGCGCAGGTGAAATCATTCCGGATCGACGACGCGCAGGATGCAAGCTGTTGGTTCGCTGGCGATGGTTGGTGGCTCTCGACGGCGCCGCCGGATACAGAGTGATCCGGCAATCATCGAAGCGGGTCTTCCATCATGCGCTCCGTCGTCATCACCGGCGTTTCCACCGGCATCGGTTACGCGATCACCGAGCAGTTGCTTGCGAGTAATTTTCGGGTCTTCGGCAGTGTCCGCAAGCCGGCTGACGCCGAGCGTCTGCAGGCAGAATTCGGGGCGCAGTTCACGCCATTGCTGTTCGATGTGACGGATGAAGCGGCGGTGAGGGCGGCTGCCGACGCTGTCCGCGCAACACTCAACGGCGAAACGCTCGCGGGCCTCGTCAACAATGCCGGCGTCGTCGTGCCCGGCGCGTTGCTCGATCTCGATGTCAGTGAATTTCGCACGCAGATGGAGATCAATGTGATGGGCCCGGTGATCGCCACCAAGGCCTTCCTGCCTTTGCTCGGAGCCGACACCACGCTGAACGGCGCCTCCGGTCGCATCGTCATGATGAGCTCCGTCTCCGGCCAGTTCGGCAATCCGCTGCTGTCGCCCTACAGCACGTCGAAATTCGCGCTGGAAGGTCTGAGCGAGAGCCTGCGGCGCGAACTGATGCTGTTCGGCATCGACGTCATCACCATCGCGCCCGGCCCGGTGCGGACGCCGATCTGGGATAAGGCGGAAGCGCTCAACATCGCGCGGTTTGCGAAATCGCCCTATCTGCCGGCGCTCACCAAGCTGCGTGGGATGCTGGGGCAGATGTCGTCCAAAGGCCTGCCGCCGGAGCGGATTGCGGGGCTGGTGTATCGTGCGCTGACAGATGCGAGGCCAAAGGCCCGCGTCGTCGCATCGCCTGAGCCAATCCAGACATGGATCGCCGGGGTTCTTCCAAAGCGATTAGTGGACCGGATCGTCGCAGGTCAGCTCGGGCTGCGGAAATAGTCGCCGCAGCGCTCGAACCTCAGAGCTGACGAAGACCGGTACGCCTGCCCGGCGTGGCGCCGGGATCGGAGGTGTGGTTTTCAAATCGCAGCGGCACAACGAGAGACATGACGTCCCTCGGATAGGTCGAAGGCAGCGCGCCGAACGGTCCCGCCATATGGACGGCGGCGAGAGCTGCGCCATCAAGATGCGCATTGCCGGAGCTTTCGACGATACGCAATCCCATGATCCGCCCTCGGCGATCCACCGCGAATTGCACGACGGGACGTCCTGATGGCGCGCCGGCAAGACGACGTGCGGTCCGCGCAATACGGGCATGAGTCCGCTGTGTCCAGGCTCGCACGGCCGGAGTCTCAAACTCTGCTTGTGTAGCCCTCAACTGAGCTGGCTGAGCGGTCGCGCCGCACGATGTGACGATCGAGAGAGCGATCGCACCCAAAATCGGCAGCAGCATTTGCGGGGCGAAGACATTCGTCCTGGCGGTAGAAGTCCAATGAACCATCTGGGATTGCTCGACGATGAGGAAATAAACAACAGAATCAAGCAGGTCTTATTTTACCTTGAGCGTTGTCGCATTCTTTATGAGCGCCAACAACCCCGTTGGCTGGCCCAATGCGCGCTTCCGCCGCAACAGCAGGAGGCACCGACGCCTTGATCTGGTAGGGCCAGATTGGTAGGGTCATGGCTATGAACACGACCCTGACCTCAGAAACTTCCGATACCGTCCGCAAAACGCTGGAATATGTCCGGCATCACCGGCTCGCCAAGGGCGACCGGTTGCCGTCCGAGCGTAACCTGTCGGGTCGCTTTGGCGTCACCCGCTCATCCGTCCGCGAGGCGCTGGCGGTGCTGGATTCCATGCGGATCACCGAGCGCAAGGCGAAGTCGGGCATCTTCCTGCGCAACATGCCGGAAGACGGCGGGCTCGACGCGCTGGTGCTGCAGGCCGATCTCGGCATGGCCTTCGATGCGCAGCTCACCCGCGATGCCATCGAGGCACGCATCATCTGCGAGGAGCAGGCGTTCCGTCTCGCCTGCCAGCGCCGAACCGAGGCCGATCTCGCCAAGCTGAGCGGACTGCTCGATACCTATGCGGTGCTCGCCGCCGCTGGCCGCAACATGGCCGATGAGGATGTCGAATTCCATCTCGCCGTTGCCGCAGCGAGCCAGAACCGCATTCTCGTGCGCACCATCACGCCCTTGATGCTGATGAGCACGCGCGGACGTCGTCGTTATTTCGCATCGGCCGAATTGCGCCAGCGCTCGCTCGACGATCATCGTGCCTTCTTCGCCGCCATCGAGGCACGGGATGAGGCCCTGGTCGTGAAGCTGGTGCATGACCACGTGCATACGGCTGCTGCCGACATTCAGGCGCTGAATGAGGCCGTGGGGCAGGACGCGGAGCCATCAGCCACACCTACCTGACGGGCCCGCCGACAAATCCCGATCAACGGGAAGGCCCAGACTTCACGCGGCAAGGTCCGCACCCCAGGAAACGCAAAAGAAGGATCAGAAAATGCGTATCTCCACGACGTCTATAGCCATGCTCGCCGCGGCGGGCATGATGATGGCCAGCCCGGCGCTGGCTCAGAAGAAATACGGCCCCGGCGCCAGCGACACCGAAATCAAGATCGGCAACACCGTGCCCTATAGCGGCCCGGCTTCGGCCTATGGCATTCTCGGAAAATCCTATGCGGCCTATTTCAAGCTGATCAACGACCAGGGCGGCATCAATGGCCGCAAGATCAATTTCATCAGCTATGATGACGGCTATTCGCCGCCGAAGACGGTCGAGCAGACCCGCAAGCTGGTCGAGAGCGATGAGGTGATGGCGATCGTCGGCAATGTCGGCACCGCTGCCAACGCCGCGATCCAGAAATATCTGAACGCCAAGAAGACGCCGCAGCTCTTCCTCGCCACCGGCGCCACGCGCTGGAACGACCCGAAGGGTTTTCCATGGACCATGGGCTGGCTGCCGAGCTACCACGCCGAAGCACTGGCCTATGCAAAATACATCATGAAGGAAAAGCCGAACGCCAAGATCGGTGTGTTCTTCCAGAACGACGATTTCGGCAAGGACTACGTCAAGGGCTTGAAGGAAGGCCTCGGCGACAAGGCATCGTCGATGATCGTGATGGAGACGAGCTATGAAGTCTCCGAGCCCACTGTCGATAGCCACATCGTCAAGCTGAAGGCCGCCGGCGTCGACACGATCTTCTCCTTCGCCACCGGCAAATTCGCCGCGCAGTCGATCAAGAAGGTCGCCGAACTCGGCTGGAAGCCGCTGCATATCGTGCCGAATGCAAGTTCGTCGCTCGGCAGCGTGATCCGTCCGGCCGGCTTCGAAAATGCACAGGACGTGGTGTCCGCGACCTTCGCCAAGGATCCCACCGATCCGCAGTGGAAGGACGATGAAGGCATGAAGAAGTTCTACGCCTATGTCGAAAAGTACATTCCGGAAGGCAAGGCCATGGAGAGCACCGTGCTGTCCGGCTACAGCATTGCCCAGACCATGGTGGCCGCGCTGCAGCAATGCGGTGACGATCTCACCCATGAGAACCTCATGAAGCAGGCCGCCAATCTGAAGGGCCTCGAGCTCGATGGCCTGCTGCCTGGCGTCACCGTCAACACCTCGGCCACCGACTTCTCGCCGATCGACCAGTTTCAGATGATGAGCTTCAAGGGCGAGCGCTGGCAGCGTTTTGGCGAGATCATCAAGGGTGAGCCGCCGGCCGCCGCTGGACGTTAAGAAAAGCCCAGGCCGTAGGGTGGGTTGAGCAAAGCGAAAACCCACCACCTTCCCTGCGGCCGGCTCGGCCGATGGGTTTTCGCTCCGGCGCTTCGCGCCTGCGCTCAACCCATCCTACAGCCTTCGACCTAGGCAGCGCCCGAACGCCCCGGCCTGCGTCGAAAGGTTCATTGCTCGTTCATGACATCAAGATTACGTTTCTGTGACATTTCGCGGGTCCGGTTGCGAGATGAGCCCGCTGGCGGATAGCCGGGCAGGGCAGCTTCCTTGCCGGGTGTTCGCAGGCAAGTCATGCTGCCGTCGTCGATCCCAGCCTTGCCGGTGCGCGCCGGCCGCAGCCTTAGAGCGGGCCTCGTCGCCTGCTGGCGCGTCGCGCGCCATGCGCCGCTGCGCACGGCGCTGATCGCCGCTATTCACGTCCTTGCCGTCTATGTGCTGGCCTCGGTGGAATATGGCGTGTTTGCCAACACGCTGGCGCTGTTGACCTGGGCGCTGCTGAATTTCCTGCTTCTCGCGGTCTTCAAGCGTCCGGGCGTCAGTGCCGTGCTCGCGCTGCTGCTGGTCGCGGCGCTGATCGTGCTGTCGCAGTTCAAATACGGCATCACCCAGCTGACGCTGACCTTTCTCGACTTCCTGATCATCGACCGCGACACCATCTCCTTCATGCAGTCGATCTTCCCGCAATTGCGGACATGGCTGCTGATCGCAGCGGCGGTGGCGGTGCCGATCCTGTGGGTGGTCTGGCGTGCCGATCCGTTTTCCCTGCGTCGCCGCACCGCGCTTGGCTGCGCCGGCGCCTGCGTGCTCGGCATCATCGGCATGTCGGCCGCCAATCCGGAAAAACCGTGGGAGCCGTTCCAAGGCGTCAACCACATCTCCAATCTGGCGCGCTCCGGCGTCGTCGCGGTTTCGCATCTCACGGCCAGCGGCTGGATCCAGGCCGATGCCAAGAGCCTCGTCGGCTCCGCGCAGGCGGCGCCGATGACCGAATGCGAGCCCGGAGTGAAACGGCCGAATATCGTGATGGTGCTGGACGAATCTTCGTTCGACATCTCCGCGGCGCCGGGCATCAAGGTACCCGCCGGCTATCAGGATTTCTTCGCCTCCGCCGATGGCCTGCACCGCAAGCTGATCACCGAATCCTCGGGCGGGCCGACCTGGTACACCGAGTTCAACATCTTCACCGGTCTGTCCGCGCGCTCCTTCGGCGCGATGAAGTTCTACGTCACCCGCATCGCCGCCGGAAAGATCTCGCGCGGCCTGCCGCAGGCGCTGCAACGCTGCGGCTATCGCACCTTCTCGCTCTATCCGACCTTCGGCAATTTCCTCAGCGCTCGCAGCTTCCAGAAGGGCGCAGGCATCGATGGATTCATCGATATGGCCGATATGGGCGTTACCGAGGACATGCAGCCCGACAAATTCTATTTCGATCAGGCGAAAGAACTGATCGCGCGCGAGAGCAAACCGGATCAACCGATCTTCGTGCTTGTCTATCTCACCGCAAATCATTTTCCATGGACCACGACCTATCGCGACGACCTGACCCCCGCCGGCTGGCAGGCGCCGGGCAATACGCCCGAGGTGGATGAATATATCCGCCGGCAGGCCATGACGGCGTCGGACTACAATGCCTTCGTCACGCAGCTGAAGAAGGATCATCCGAACGAGTCGTTCCTGCTGGTGCGGTTCGGCGATCACCAGCCGGCGATCGCGCAAAAGCTGCTGGAGCCGGAGATCAAGCAGGCCAAACGCGCCGATCGCATCATGACCCACGATCCGCGCTACTACACGACCTATTATGCCATCGACGCGCTGAACTACCGCCCGGAATTGTCATCGGCTCTGCCGGTGCTCGATGCCGCCTATCTGCCGCTGATGATCCAGGAAGCCGCCCGCGTGCCGCTTGATCCCTCTTTTATCGAACAGAAGAAGATCATGCAGCGCTGCAAGGGCGTGTTCTATGGCTGCAAGGGCGGTGATGAAGCGAGCCGGTTCAACCGGATCCTGATCGATGCGGGGATGATCAAGAATTTGTAGTCGCCCGTAGGATGGGTTGAGCGCAGGCGCGTAGCGCCGGAGCGAAAACCCATCGGCGGAGGCGGCCGCATCGACGGACTGCATGGGTTTTCGCTACGCTCAACCCATCCTACTTCATCCTCTCCCACATCCACCTTGCCACGCTCTCCGGCGAACTCGTCGCATCATTCCCCGCCGCGCGCAGATTGGCCTCGCGCATCAGCGGCAGGTCGATCTTGCCCAGCAGGGGCTGCAGCGCACCGCGCAGCTTCTCGTCCCCCGCACGCTTCGGTGACAGCAACATGATCGCATCATAAGGCGGGATGGCGTGCCGGGGATCGTCCAGCACCACCAGATCGTATTTCGCAATCAGCCCGTCGCTCGTATAGCCGGCAATCACATCGACCTCGCCGGAATTGACCGCGGCATACATGAAATCCGGCTGCATCACGCGTTGTGCCTTGAACGCAAGCCCATAGGCTTTCTGCAATCCCGCCCATTCCGGCCGCGAGAAGAACTCGTAGTCGCCGGCAATGGTCATATTGCCCGCGCGCGCAGCGAGATCGGCCGCTGTCTTGATCCCCAGTGCCTCCGCTTTCGCGCGCGGCATCACCAGCGCATAGGCATTGGCGAAGCCGAGTTCGCCCAGCAGCGTGATGTTCGCTTTCGCTAGTGTGGTCTTCAACTCGCCGAGCAACTGCTCGCGCGAAAGAATCTCGCTGCGATGGAACTGGTTGGCCCATAGCGTGCCGGAATAATCGACATAGACATCGATATCGTTCGACGCGAGCGCATCATAGATGACGCTGGAGCCGAGCCCTTGCCGTGTCGATGTCGCCAGCCCTGCCGCCTGCAGGCGCTGGGACATCAGCGCCGCCAGCACATATTGCTCGGTGAAGGTCTTTGCGCCGACCACCACGCGTGTGCCCGAGCGCGCGAAGGCCGGCGCCAGGGTCGCGATCACCAGAGCCGCGATGCCGAGCACGCCGATCAGTATGCGAAGGCGGCTCCGCAGGCGAATGCCTGTCTCGATCAGCGCCAGAAATTGATCCACGGCCAGTGCCAGCACCGCCGCCGCCACGCAGCCAAAGATCACCAGCACCCAGCTCTGCGTCTGCAGGCCGGCGAAGATGTAGTTTCCGAGCGACGTCTGCCCGATCGGCGTCGACAGCGTCGCAGTGCCGATCACCCACACCGCCGAGGTGCGGATGCCGGCCATGATCACCGGCAGCGCCAGTGGCAGTTCCACCATCATCAGTGTTTGTCGCGGCGTCATGCCGACGCCTTCGGCAGCCTCGGTGAGCGCGGGATCGACGCCGTTCAACCCGGTGATGGTGTTGCGCAGCACCGGCAGCATCGAATACAGCGCCAGCGCCAGCACCGCCGGCAGGAAGCCGAAGGCCGAGAAGCTGACACCGAACCAGTTCATTGACAGCGATGCCAGCGCCAGCAGCAGCGGATAGAATAGCGCCAGCAGCGCGAGTCCTGGCACTGTCTGCACGACGCTGGCAACGCCAAGCAGCGCGCTGCGCCAAATCGGACGATGGCGCGAGAAAATCGCGAGTGGCAGGCTGACGATCAGGCCGAGCGCCAGTGCCGCGAGGCTGACGCGCACATGGCTGCCGAGATAATCGGGCAGGTGACCGAAGGCCTCGCTCCAGCGGGGATCAGCGAGAAGGCTCATGCGCCATCCCCGGCGATCAGATGTTTCAGCCGCTCGGCCTGGCGGCGCGGCGTGCCGAGCAGTTCGTTCACATAGGCGTCCTTGCTGGCAGAGAGCTCGGCCGGCGTGCCCTCGGCAATCAGGCAGCCGGATTTCATCACCGCGATGCGATCCGCGAGCAGGATCGCTTCGGTCATGTCATGGGTGATCATGATCGTGGTGAGTTTGAGCTTGTGGTGCAGCGCGCGGAACTCGTCGCCGAGCGCATCGCGCGTCAGCGGATCGAGCGCACCAAAAGGCTCGTCCATCAATATGATCTCAGGCTTCGCCGCCAGAGCGCGCGCCACGCCCACACGCTGGCGCTGGCCGCCGGAAAGTTCGTGCGGATAACGGTCGCGATGCGCGTTGCGATCGAGCTGGACCAGATCGAGCAGCTCATCGACGCGCGCCGCGATCTCGCCGGCCGGCGTGCCGATCAGCTTCGGCGTGATGCCGATATTGTCCGCGATGGTCATATGCGGGAACAGGCCGCCGCTCTGCACGACATAGCCGATGCTCC
>CALRZK010000097.1:0-8380 GCA_943372615.1 Bradyrhizobium ivorense
AAAGCAAAATTTGAACGTAACAAACCGCACTGCAATATCGGCACGATCGGTCACGTCGACCACGGCAAGACCTCGCTGACCGCTGCGATCACCAAGATCCTGGCCGAGTCGGGCGGCGCGTCGTTCACCGCTTACGACCAGATCGACAAGGCGCCGGAAGAAAAGGCCCGCGGCATCACCATTTCGACCGCGCATGTCGAATACGAAACCGCGAACCGTCACTACGCCCACGTCGACTGCCCCGGCCACGCCGACTATGTGAAGAACATGATCACCGGTGCCGCCCAGATGGACGGCGCGATCCTGGTCGTGTCGGCTGCCGACGGCCCGATGCCGCAGACCCGCGAGCACATCCTGCTCGCTCGCCAGGTCGGCGTGCCCGCCCTGGTCGTGTTCCTGAACAAGTGCGACATGGTCGACGATCCGGAACTGCTCGAGCTCGTGGAAATGGAAGTCCGCGAACTGCTCTCGAAGTACGACTTCCCGGGCGATGACATTCCGATCGTCAAGGGTTCGGCTCTGGCCGCGCTGGAAGATAGCTCCAAGGAGCTCGGCCACGACGCGATCCTGAAGCTGATGGAGAATGTCGACGCCTATATCCCGCAGCCGGAGCGTCCGGTTGACCAGCCGTTCCTGATGCCGGTCGAAGACGTGTTCTCGATCTCGGGTCGTGGTACGGTCGTGACCGGTCGTGTCGAGCGCGGCATCGTCAAGGTCGGCGAGGAAATCGAAATCGTCGGTATCCGCGCCACCCAGAAGACGATCTGCACCGGCGTTGAAATGTTCCGCAAGCTGCTCGATCAGGGCCAGGCCGGCGACAATATCGGCGCGCTGCTGCGCGGCACCAAGCGTGAAGACGTCGAGCGCGGCCAGGTGCTGTGCAAGCCGGGTTCGGTGAAGCCGCACACCAAGTTCAAGGCAGAAGCTTACATTCTGACCAAGGACGAAGGTGGCCGTCACACCCCGTTCTTCACCAACTACCGTCCGCAGTTCTACTTCCGCACCACCGACGTGACCGGTGTGGTGCATCTGCCGGAAGGCACCGAGATGGTGATGCCGGGCGACAACATCGCCATGGAAGTGCACCTGATCGTGCCGATCGCGATGGAGGAGAAGCTGCGCTTCGCCATCCGTGAAGGCGGCCGCACCGTCGGTGCAGGCGTCGTCGCTTCGATCATCGAGTAATAGCGAATAGCGAATAGGGGGTGGCGAATGGAGTTCATTCGCTACTCGCCACTCACCAATCGCATTCTAAGGAAGACACGGCAATGAACGGCCAGAATATCCGCATTCGACTCAAGGCGTTCGATCATCGCATCCTCGATGCGTCGACCCGCGAGATCGTGAGCACGGCGAAGCGCACGGGTGCACAGGTCCGCGGACCGATCCCGCTGCCCACGCGCATCGAAAAGTTCACGGTCAACCGTTCGCCGCACGTCGACAAGAAGAGCCGCGAGCAGTTCGAGATGCGCACCCACAAGCGTCTCCTCGACATCGTCGACCCGACCCCGCAGACCGTCGATGCTTTGATGAAGCTCGATCTGGCCGCCGGCGTCGACGTCGAAATCAAGCTCTAAGATTTTTTAGTCCCGTCCGGTCAAACGGACAGAAAGAACAGGAAGCACGCCGATGCGCTCCGGAGTGATCGCACAGAAGGTCGGAATGACGCGGGTCTTTACAGAGGCCGGCGAACATATCCCCGTGACCGTTCTGAAGCTTGGCAATTGCCAGGTGCTGGGTCATCGCACCACCGAGAAGAACGGCTATGTCGCTCTGCAGCTCGGTTCGGGTTCGCGTAAGACCGTCTATATGCCCAAGGCCGAACGCGGACAGTTCGCGGTCGCCAATGTCGAGCCAAAGCGCAAGGTCGCCGAGTTCCGCGTGTCGGAAGACGCGCTGCTCCCGGTCGGCGCCGAGATCCAGGCTGACCACTTCGTCGTCGGCCAGTTCGTCGACGTCACCGGCACCTCGGTCGGTAAGGGTTTTGCCGGCGGTATGAAGCGCTGGAACTTCGGCGGTCTTCGCGCCACGCACGGTGTGTCGGTTTCGCATCGTTCGATCGGTTCGACCGGTGGCCGTCAGGACCCGGGCAAGACCTTCAAGAACAAGAAGATGCCCGGTCACATGGGTGTCGATCGCATCACCACGCTGAACCTGCGTGTTGTGCAGCTCGATGTCGAGCGTGGCCTGATCCTCGTCGAAGGCGCCGTTCCCGGCTCCAAGGGCGGCTGGATCTCGGTCCGCGACGCCGTGAAGAAGGAACTGCCGAAGGACGCGCCGAAGCCCGGCAAGTTCAAGCTGGCAGGTGAGGGTGCTTCGGAAGCACCAGCCGCTGAGCAGGAAGGAGCGTGAGATGAAACTGAACGTCACCACGCTTGAGGGCAAGGAAGCCGGTTCGGTCGAACTGAACGAAGCCATTTTCGGCCTCGACGTTCGCACCGATCTGATCCAGCGCTGCGTCAACTGGCAGCTGGCCAAGCGCCAGGCCGGCACTCACAAGGCCAAGGGCCGTGCGGAAATCGCACGTACCGGCAAGAAGATGTACAAGCAGAAGGGCACCGGCGGTGCTCGTCACGGCTCGGCCCGCGTGCCGCAGTTCCGTGGCGGTGGCCGCGCCTTCGGTCCGGTCGTTCGCTCGCATGCGACCGACCTGCCGAAGAAGGTCCGCGCCCTCGCGCTCAAGCATGCCCTCTCGGCCAAGGCCAAGGACGGCTCGCTGATCGTGCTGGACAACGCGACCCTCGAGGCCGCGAAGACCAAAGCTCTGCTCGGTCATTTCTCGGGTCTCGGCCTGACCAATGCGCTGATCATCGATGGCGCCGAGGTTCATGTCGGTTTCGCTCAGGCGGCCCGTAACATTCCGAACATCGACGTGCTCCCGATCCAGGGCATCAACGTCTATGACATTCTGCGTCGTCAGAAGCTGGTTCTGACCAAGGCGGCGCTCGATGCGTTGGAGGCGCGCTTCAAATGACGAAGAATATCGATCCGCGCCATTACGACGTGATCGTTGCGCCGGTGATCACCGAAAAGGCGACCACCGCGTCCGAGTTCAACAAGGTCGTGTTCAAGGTCGACGGCAAAGCTAGCAAGCCGCAGATCAAGGAAGCCGTCGAAAAGCTGTTCGACGTCAAGGTGAAGAGCGTGAACACGCTGGTGCGCAAGGGCAAGAGCAAAGCCTTCCGCGGCACTTTCGGTTCGCAGTCGAACGTCAAGCGTGCGGTCGTGACCCTCGAAGAGGGCCACCGCATCGACGTCACGACCGGTCTATAAGGGCGACGAGCAATGGCACTTAAGACATTCAATCCCACGACGCCGGGCCAGCGCCAGCTGGTCATGGTCGATCGTTCGGCGCTGTACAAGGGCAAGCCGGTCAAGACTCTGACCGAAGGCAAGCACTCGGCAGGCGGTCGTAACAACACCGGTCGTATCACCGTCCGCTTCCGCGGCGGTGGTCACAAGAAGTCCTACCGTATCGTCGACTTCAAGCGCACCAAGTTTGATGTCCCGGCGAAGGTGGAGCGTCTGGAATACGATCCGAACCGCACCGCGTTCATCGCGCTGATCAAGTATGAGGACGGTGAGCTGTCCTACATTCTGGCTCCGCAGCGTCTGGCTGTCGGCGACACCGTGATCGCCGGCAACTATGTCGACGTGAAGCCGGGCAATGTCATGCCGCTGGGCAACATGCCGATCGGCACGATCGTCCACAACGTCGAGATGAAGATCGGCAAGGGCGGTCAGATCGCCCGTTCGGCTGGCACCTATGCCCAGCTGGTCGGCCGTGACCATGACTACGTGATCATCCGTCTGAACTCGGGCGAACAGCGCCTGGTTCACGGTCGTTGCACCGCCACCATCGGCGCTGTGTCGAACCCGGATCACATGAACACCTCGATCGGCAAGGCCGGTCGTACCCGCTGGCTCGGCTGGCGTCCGCATAACCGCGGCGTCGTCATGAACCCGATCGACCATCCGCATGGTGGTGGTGAAGGTCGTACCTCGGGTGGTCGTCACCCGGTTACGCCCTGGGGCAAGCCGACCAAGGGTAAGAAGACCCGTTCGAACAAGTCCACGGACAAGTTCATTCTCATCAGCCGCCACAAGCGGAAGAAGTAAGGATCGCCGGACATGGTTCGTTCAGTCTGGAAAGGCCCGTTCGTCGAGGGTTCGCTGCTCAAGAAGGCAGATGCCGCTCGTTCGTCTGGTCGTCATGAAGTGATCAAGATCTGGAGCCGTCGCTCGACGATCCTGCCGCAGTTCGTCGGACTGACCTTCGGCGTCTACAATGGTCAGAAGCACGTTCCTGTTGCCATCAACGAGGAAATGGTTGGTCACAAGTTCGGCGAGTTTTCGCCGACCCGTACCTTCCATGGCCACGCCGGCGACAAGAAGTCCAAGAAGTAAGGCGCACAGCTATGAGCAAACCAAAGCGCGAACGGGCCCTCCCGGATAACGAAGCCAAGGCAATCGCCCGCATGCTGCGCGTCAGCCCGCAGAAGTTGAACTTGGTGGCGCAGATGATCCGTGGTCGAAAGGCCTCGGCAGCCCTCGCAGATCTGCAATTTTCGCGCAAGCGGATCGCAGTTGATGTAAAGAAGTGCCTCGAATCGGCGATTGCAAACGCCGAGAACAATCATGACCTCGACGTTGACGCGCTGATCGTCTCCGAGGCCCATGTTGGCAAGGGCATCGTTATGAAGCGTTTCTCACCGCGCGGCCGTGGTCGCTCGGGTCGTATCTTTAAGCCGTTTGCGCAGCTGACGATCGTCGTTCGTCAGGTCGAAGCTGAAGCCGCGTAAGCAGGCAGGAGAGTAAGATGGGTCAAAAGATCAATCCAATCGGTCTGCGCCTCGGCATCAACCGGACCTGGGATTCTCGCTGGTACGCCGGCAAGAACGAGTACGGCAAGCTGCTGCACGAAGACATCAAGATCCGTGAGGTCCTGCACAAGGAGCTCAAGCAGGCGGCTGTCGCCAAGATCATCATCGAGCGCCCGCACAAGAAGTGCCGCGTCACGATCCAGTCGGCTCGTCCGGGTGTCGTGATCGGCAAGAAGGGTGCTGACATCGACAAGCTTCGCAAGAAGGTTGCCGACATCACCTCGTCGGACGTGACGATCAACATCGTCGAAATCCGCAAGCCGGAACTCGACGCGACCCTGGTTGCCGAGTCGATCGCGCAGCAGCTCGAGCGCCGCGTTGCGTTCCGCCGCGCCATGAAGCGCGCCGTTCAGTCGGCGATGCGTCTCGGCGCCGAGGGCATCCGTATCAACTGCTCGGGTCGTCTGGGCGGTGCAGAAATCGCACGTATGGAATGGTATCGCGAAGGTCGCGTGCCGTTGCACACGCTGCGCGCCGACATCGATTACGGTGTGGGTACCGCGTTCACGACCTTCGGCACTTGCGGCGTGAAGGTCTGGATCTTCAAGGGTGAGATCCTCGAGCACGATCCGATGGCCCAGGACAAGCGTATGGCTGAAGGCGACAATTCGCGCCCGCGCCGCGACGCTGCCTGAGCGTACAAATTTAGGGATTGAGGCGTTACAGCCATGATGCAACCAAAGAAGACCAAGTTCCGCAAGGCGCACAAAGGCCGTATCCACGGCGTTGCGTCGTCTGGCGCGACACTGGCTTACGGCCAGTTCGGCCTGAAGGCGATGGCCCCTGAGCGGATCACCGCCCGTCAGATCGAAGCTGCTCGTCGTGCACTGACCCGTCACATGAAGCGCGCCGGTCGCGTTTGGATCCGGATTTTCCCGGATCTGCCGGTGTCGAAGAAGCCTGCTGAAGTCCGCATGGGCTCCGGCAAGGGTTCGCCGGAATTGTGGGTGGCGCGCGTGAAGCCAGGCAAGCTGATTTTCGAGATCGACGGCGTCACGCCGCAGATCGCAAAGGAAGCCATGACCCTTGCGGCCGCCAAGCTTCCGATCAAGACGCGCTTCGTGCAGCGTATTGCCGAGTAAGGATTGAGCCATGGCTGAAATGAAAACCAGCGATATCCGCGCGATGAGCCAGGACCAGATGGACGACGCCGTCCTCAACCTGAAGAAAGAGCGCTTCAACCTGCGTTTCCAGCGCGCCACCGGGCAGCTGGAAAACACCTCGCGCCTGCGTGAAGCTCGCCGCGACATCGCACGTATCAAGACCATCGCCGCGCAGAAGCGCGACGGCAAGTCGAAGTAAGGGGCCGCACATGCCGAAACGTACTCTGCAGGGCGTGGTCGTCAGCGACAAGCAGGCGAAGACCATTGTGGTCCGCGTTGACCGTCGCTTTACCCACCCGATCTACAAGAAGACCATTCGCCGCTCGAAGAATTATCACGCGCACGACGAGAACAACCAGTTCAAGCCGGGCGACACCGTGTGGATCGAAGAGAGCAAGCCGATCTCGAAGTTGAAGCGCTGGACGGTTGTCCGGGGCGAACAGAAAACTACTGCTTAATCCGCGCTTAGCGCATAATCAGAGGACGAGGTGCATCAATGATTCAGATGCAGACCAACCTCGACGTGGCCGATAATTCTGGCGCACGCCGTGTCATGTGCATCAAGGTGATTGGGGGATCCAAGCGCCGTTATGCATCCGTTGGCGACGTTATTGTCGTTTCGATCAAGGAAGCCATCCCGCGCGGGAAGGTGAAGAAGGGCGACGTCATGAAGGCCGTCGTGGTGCGTGTCCGCAAGGACATCCGCCGTCCGGACGGATCCGTCATCCGCTTCGATCGCAACGCCGCCGTTTTGATCAACAACCAGTCTGAGCCGATCGGTACCCGTATCTTCGGGCCCGTGCCGCGTGAACTGCGTGCCAAGAACCACATGAAGATCATTTCGCTCGCGCCGGAGGTGCTGTAATGGCTGCCAAGATCCGCAAGGGTGACAAGGTCATCGTGCTGACCGGCCGCGACAAGGGTCGTACCGGCGAAGTGTTCGAAGTGCGTCCGACCGAAGGCAAGGCGCTCGTGCGCGGTGTCAACATGGTCAAGCGCCACCAGAAGCAGTCGCAGACCCAGGAAGGCGGTATCATCTCGAAAGAGGCGCCGATCCAGCTGTCGAACATCGCCATCGTGGGCGCGGACGGCAAGCCGACCCGCGTCGGTTTCAAGATTCAGGCAGACGGCACCAAGGTGCGTGTCGCCAAGCGTTCGGGAGCAGAGATCTGATGTCTGAGACCGCCTACACTCCGCGCCTGCGCGCGCAGTATGACGAAAGCATTCGTGCCAAGCTGATCGAACAGTTCGGCTACGAGAACGTCATGCAGGTTCCGCAGCTGACCAAGGTCGTCCTGAACATGGGCGTTGGCGAAGCCGTCAACGACCGCAAGAAGGCCGAAACCGCTGCTGCCGACCTCTCGCTGATCGCCGGTCAGAAGGCCGTCGTGACCTATTCGCGCGTTGCCATCGCGACCTTCAAGCTGCGTGAAAACCAGCCGATCGGCGCCAAGGTGACGTTGCGCAAGACCAAGATGTACGAGTTCATCGATCGTCTGGTGACCGTCGCATTGCCGCGCGTCCGCGACTTCCGCGGCCTCAACGGCAAGAGCTTCGACGGCCGTGGCAATTACTCGCTCGGCCTCAAGGAGCACATCATTTTCCCGGAAATCGATTTCGATAAAGCCGGGGATTCGCCGCTGGGCATGGACATCACGGTGTGCACGACCGCACGCACGGATGACGAAGCCCGCGCTTTGTTGACCGCTTTCAATTTCCCGTTCCGGCAGTGAGCAGCTTCCGAGCTGTTCAAACGCGGTAACCCAGGAGCCAAGCATGGCAAAGAAGAGTTCAATCGAAAAGAATAACCGTCGGAAGAAGATGTCCGCGAACGCAGCGCCGAAGCGCGCTCGTCTCAAGGCCATCATCGCCGACAAGGAAAAGCCGATGGAAGAGCGCTTCGCCGCTACCCTGAAGCTGGCCGAGATGCCCCGCAATTCGTCCATCGTGCGCGTTCAGAACCGCTGCGAAGTGACGGGTCGTCCGCATTCGGTTTATCGTCTCAACAAGCTCAGCCGTATCGCGCTGCGTGAACTCGGCTCCAAGGGCCTGGTTCCCGGCCTGGTCAAGTCGAGCTGGTAAGGGGAGGGTCGCAGATGTCTACGCACGATCCGATCAGCGATCTCATCACCCGCATCCGCAACGCGCAGATGCGTACCAAGTCCAAGGTTTCGACCCCGGGCTCGAAGATGCGCGCCAACGTGCTCGAAGTTCTGAAGAGCGAAGGTTACATCCGTGACTTCGCCTCGATCGAGCATGCCAATGGCCGCTCTGAGCTCGAGATCGAACTCAAGTATTTCGATGGCGAGCCGGTCATCCGAGAGATCTCTCGCGTGTCGAAGCCTGGCCGCCGCGTTTATGTCTCGGTGAAGAACCTGCCGCGCGTCCGCAATG
>CALRZK010000098.1:0-8330 GCA_943372615.1 Bradyrhizobium ivorense
CGGTCACCGGGCTTCACGCCACGCGACACCAGCACATTTGCCATCTGCCCCGCTTTGGCAACGAGATCGCCATAGCTGATGTGCTTGCCTTCCGGCGTCTCGATGGCAAGGCGCGACGGATCTTCAAGCTTGTCGAACAGGCGGGAGAACAGATTCATGTCAGGATCACGCATCGTTATGAGGAGCCCAGACAATCGCACCTATGAGACGTGTGCGATTGCGTCAAATTGTCCGGCTTCTTACCAAGATCGAGCCCCCCTGCGCAACGCGCGCGCGAACGCGGCGCATGCTGGAAAGTTTCAATGCGCGCGAAAAATATAGGCTGAAACTGGCCCAAATCGCTCCCGTAGCTCGGGCATCGACGACGCATCGACCTCCACTTCGGGCCTCGTCGAAAGCCTCTTTCATCGCGCCGGTGCAATGTGCATCCGGCCGTCCAAGAACAACCGGGAGACGATCCATGTCCAAGCGTATTGCACTTCTGTCGGCCGTCGCATTCAGCACCCTCGCCATCACGGGCGCCGTGCTTGCTCCGGCCCAGGCCAAAGACAAGATGATGAAGTCCGAAATGTCGGGCGAGAAGACCGTCATGGTTGGCGGCGCGCCGATGTATCCGTCGAAGAACATCGTCGAGAACGCCGTCAATTCGAAGGATCACACCACGCTGGTCGCCGCCGTGAAGGCTGCCGGTCTGGTCGACACCCTCGCCGGCCCCGGCCCGTTCACTGTGTTCGCGCCGACCAATGCCGCTTTCGGCAAGCTGCCGAAGGGCACCGTCGAGACCCTGGTGAAGCCGGAAAACAAGGCCACCCTCACCAAGATCCTCACCTATCACGTGGTGCCGGGCAAGCTGAACGCTGCCGATCTCAAGGACGGCCAGAAGCTGACGACGGTGGAAGGCGAGCAGCTCACCGTGAAGATGTCGGGCGGTAAGGCGCAGCTCGTCGACGCCAAGGGCGGCACGTCCACCATCACGATCCCGGACGTGAATCAGTCGAACGGCGTCATTCACGTCATCGACACCGTCGTGATGCCCAAGGCCTAATTATCTGGGCCTAAGCGGTCCAAGGACTACAATCACGCGCGCATCCTGCACCCCAACCGGGTTGCGTGCGCCGACAGAGAGCGAGCCGGAATTCGGCTCGCTTTTTTGTGATCGGACGGATTAATGGCCTCGGCCATTGGTTTATGCGAGCAGTCGTAACGAACACCGCTTCGGCCCGTAAGGCTGTGAGAGGCAAAGACCACGGATTGTGCCGAAGGACCAGACCATGTCGAGCATCATTGCCGACGCCGATCGCACGGCGCCACCCCAACGCATCACGTCGAAGGTCATCCAGCCCGCCTGGGTGCGCGTGCTGCATTGGATCAATGCGGTCGCCATGGTGATCATGATCATGTCGGGCTGGCAGATCTACAACGCCTCACCGCTGTTCGGATTCGTGTTCCCGCCCAGTGTGACGCTTGGCGGCTGGCTCGGCGGCGGCATCATGTGGCATCTCGCCGGCATGTGGCTGCTGGTGATCAACGGCCTGCTCTATGTCACATTGGGCTTCATCACTGGACGCTTCCGCAAGAAGCTGCTGCCGATCTCCGCATCCGGCGTAATCGGCGACACCAAGGCCGCGTTGACCGGCAAACTCTCACACGCGGATCTCTCCACCTATAACCAGGTGCAGAAGCTGCTCTATGCGGGCATTCTCATTGTCGGTGCGCTCATCGTGCTCTCCGGTCTCGCGATCTGGAAGCCCGTTCAGTTTCAGTATCTCACCGCAATTTTCGGCGGCTACGACACCGCGCGCTATGTGCATTTCGTGATGATGGCGTCCATCGTCGGCTTCCTTGTCATCCATGTCGCGCTGGCGGTGCTCGTGCCGAAAAGCCTGCGCGCGATGATCATCGGACGTTGAGGAGCAGGACCATGCTGAAGAAAATGCGCTCGCTCATCATTCCCGGCGTCGACAAGCAGCTGCTGGTGAAAGACGCCACCAAGCTGATGCCGGACCTGTCGCGCCGTCGCTTCATCGCATCCGGTGCCAGCTTCGGCGCGCTGACGCTGCTGACCGGCTGCAACGTCTCGGACAGTCTTTCGGCCGACAACCTGTTGACCCATATCTCCAAGTTCAACGACATGGTGCAGGCCAAGATCTTCAATCCGAATGTGCTGGCCCCGACCTACTCGGAAAAGGACATCAAGCGACCGTTTCCGTTCAACGGCTTCTATTCGGAAGACGAAGCGCCTGTTATCGACGGCAAGGACTGGAAGCTCGAAGTCTCCGGCCTCGTCAGTAACAAGAAGTCGTGGACGCTTGAGGAGCTACATAAGCTGCCAGAGGTCTCGCAGATCACGCGCCATATTTGCGTCGAGGGCTGGAGCGCCATCGGCTCGTGGCAGGGCACGCCGCTGCGTGATTTCCTGAAATTGATCGGTGCAGATACAAATGCGAAGTGGGTCTATTTTCGCTGCGCCGAAGATTATTCGAGTTCGCTCGACATGCCGACGGCACTGCATGCGCAGACACAGATGACGTTCAAATTCGACAACCAGATCCTGCCGCAGGCCTATGGTTTCCCGATGAAGATCCGGGTGCCGACAAAGCTCGGATTCAAGAACCCGAAATATGTGACGTCGCTGGAAGTGACCAACGACTACAAAGGCGGGTATTGGGAAGATCAGGGGTATAACGATTTCAGTGGGAGCTAGGCTTCTGTAGGAAGGGCAAAGCGAAGCGTGCCCACCACCGCATGCACGGCACTTGTTGGTGGGCACGGCGCAAGAGCGCCTTTGCCCACCCTACAGTTTTCTTTGAAACGCCGACAGTACCGCGCCCACACCGAGCGTCGCGGCTGACACCACCAGCGCCGAGGTCAAACTCCCCGTCGCATCGGAGATCGCGCCCACCGCAATCGGTCCCATCGTCTGCCCGATGCCGAACACGATGGTTACCACGGCGATCGCCTTCGGCCAGGCTTCCTTCGGATAGTTGAAGCGGACGAAAGCCGTTGTCGCCGCGACCACGGCGAAGAAGGCGACACCGAACACCGCGGCGGAGATGCCGAGAATGATCGGCGAATGGCCAAGCAGCGGCATCGCTGCGCCCACGGCATTGGTACCGAGAATGATCGCCATCGCGCTTCCGGTCTGCCCGCGCGCCAATACGCCGCGCCATGCCCATGGCGAGGCGAATGAGCTGACACCGATGACGCACCAGAAAGCACTCTGCGCGATCGCACTGCCGCCGCCATCGCGCACATAGGCGATCATGAAGGTCATGTAGGCGATGTAGCCGGCACCAAACATGAAATAGGCGACCAGAAAGATGGTCATCGGCCAGATCGCGATCGGTGGCACAGGCGCGTTCGATGTGTGATCGGCCGCATCGATCAGGCGCCGCAGCAGCGGCAGGCCCATCACCACCGAGACCGCACCCAGCACCAGCCAGACGATCCACCACGAGCCCGGACCGAAGCCTTGCAGCACGAAAGGCGCGATCAGGCCCGACAGCAGGATGCCCATGCCCGGGCCTGCATAGAACAGGCTGAGCAGATAGGCAGAGCGTTCGGGATGCGTGAGGCCGATACTGGCGGCGAGCGCGCCGCCCGCCACGAAGGAAACCGCAGCGCCAAAGCCGGTGACAGAGCGGGCAACGCTGAGCAGCGTGAAATCCGCCGTGACGCCGCAGAGCAGCAGCGACGCCACGCAGGCCACCGTGCCGATCTGAATCACCGCAAACAGGCCATAGCGCTTGCCAAGACTGGATGCGGCCAGCGCGCCGAGCAGATAGCCGGCGGCATTGACGGTATTCATGAAGCCCGCGGACGAATAGGACCATTGCAGGCTGTCGCGCATATCCGGCAGCACCAGCGAATAGGCGAAGCGACCGATGCCGAGCCCGATGGCCGGCGCGAGCGACAAAATGAGGATGAGCAACGCCGGATTGCGGCGCATCAGCGAAGTGTCAGACAAGGTCAGGCGTTCTCCCGCCCTGCACTGTCGCAGCTTTCGCGCGCCTTGCAATCGACACGTGCAGCAGGGCTGTCTTGCCAATACAGCAATGACGGCTTAGCACTCGCCCGAAATTCGGCTTTCAGAGAAGGAAACGACCATGGCGGCGCATAAATTGCTGGTTCTCCCCGGCGACGGGATCGGCCCGGAAGTGATGGCGGAAGTGACGCGCCTGATCGACTGGATCGACGCCCAGGGCATCGCCAAGTTCGACACCGAAACCGGCCTTGTCGGCGGCGCTTCCATCGATGCGGACGGCGTGCCGATCACCGATGCCACCATGGCCAAGGCCGATGCGGCCGACGCCATCATCTTCGGCGCCATCGGCGGTCCGAAGTGGGACGGCGTCGCTTACGAGAACCGCCCCGAAGCCGGCCTGCTGCGCCTGCGCAAGGATCTTGGCCTGTTCGCCAATCTGCGTCCGGCGGTCTGCTATCCCGCGCTGGCCGATTCCTCGAGCCTGAAGCGCGAGGTGGTCGAAGGCCTCGACATCATGATCGTGCGGGAGCTCACCGGCGGCGTCTATTTTGGCGAACCGAAGACCATTACCGATCTCGGCAACGGCCAGAAGCGCGCCATCGATACCCAGGTCTACGACACCTATGAGATCGAGCGCATCGCCCGTGTCGCCTTCGATCTGGCCCGCAAGCGCCAGAACAAGGTGACGTCGATGGAAAAACGCAACGTCATGAAGTCGGGCGTGCTCTGGAACGAGGTCGTCACCCAGGTGCATGGCCGCGAATACAAGGACGTGACGCTGGATCACCAGCTCGCCGATTCCGGCGGCATGAATCTGGTGAAATGGCCGAAGCAGTTCGATGTCATCGTCACCGACAACCTGTTCGGCGACATGCTCTCGGATATCGCGGCGATGCTCACCGGATCACTCGGGATGCTGCCTTCGGCCTCGCTCGGCGAAGTGGATTCAAAGACCGGCAAGCGCAAGGCGATGTATGAGCCCGTGCATGGCTCGGCGCCGGACATTGCCGGCCAGGGCAAGGCCAATCCGCTGGCGATGATCGCCTCGTTCGGCATGGCGCTGCGTTATTCGTTGGACCTTGGCGATCTCGCGGACAAGGTCGACCAGGCGATTGCCGCCGTGCTGGCCAAGGGCCTGCGCACCGCCGACCTGAAGTCGGAAGGTGCGACCATCATCTCGACGGCGCAGATGGGCGAAGCGGTGCTCGCCGAGCTGCAGGCGCTGTGTAAGTAGAATGTAGGGTGGGCAAAGGCGCGAAGCGCCGTGCCCACCATCGAGTGTCGTGCATGTGATGGTGGGCACGCTTCGCTTTGCCCACCCTACAGGTCGCCAGAAACAAAAATGCCCGGCGCGAGCCGGGCATTTTCTTATCTGATATCGCGCCGTTCTCAATAATACGGGATCGGAATGCGGTTCGGGTAGCCGCCGAGATCCCAGTCGCTGTACAGCGGCTGACGATCGATCGGACGGTTCAGGTTTTCGCGGCTGAACGACTGGCCGGGCGGATAGGCGTAATCCGTGAACTTGCGGTCGCCGGGCAGCACTTCGGTGCCGGCATCGAGCCACGAGCGGCGCGAAATGTAGACGCGAGTGCGCGGCCCCTGTTGAACGACCACGTTGGGACCACGCGGGCCGTAATTGTAACGACCGTTATCGACGCTGACCTGCTTGCGCTTCTTGGTCTGGGTCTGCGCGTCAGCCGGGGTGGCGACGCCGATGGAGATGACGGCAGCCGCCGCGAGCAGAGCGCCGGTCAGTTTGGCGGCAGAAAATTTCAAGGTCATCTAGTCCTCTTGGCACTCTGATTCTTCGTCAAGAATCGCAATTTCCGAGTTCCCGGCAATTTAGCTGGCCGGGTGGCAGCCCTACAAGGTCAAACCGGCCACACTTTTGGAGAATAATGCGCGGTGTGGCCGAATGTTGCATGCATTCCAAGGTCTTGGTCACCCCCGCGTCACAGGCTCCCCCGCAAGGAGGGATTTTGGGCGCCGGTGACCCAATCCGAACCGGCCAATGCCGGACCGCTCGCGCAGCCCGTCCGCTTCAATTCGGCATGGGCGAACAGTTCTGCAAGCTTCGGCTCACCGCCCGCGGTCAAAAGCACGAGACGATCGAGCATGCAGGCCACCGCTGCACGACGCGCCGGCAGGCCTTCGCCCTGGCAGGAAAAGCCGGAAATGCGCAGATTTGCCGCATCCCAATTGCGGGTGAAGCCGAGGCAGCGCTTGGCGTCCTGACGGCGATCGGCAAAGCCGAACAGCGCGACGGGGCCAAACTTGCTGTCGATGATGCCCTCACCCACCGTTTCGCGCGGGCCGCTCGGGTCCATCTTCAAAGCGACGTCGGAGACCGCTGCATCTTCCAGCACCTCGCCCCCGAGCCTGTAGAGTTCGAGCTCGGCCACCGGCCGACCCTCAGCCGGCATCCAGCGCAAAATGTCCTTGCGGCCGCCGGCGGGATGTCGCTGAATTTCATAAGCTGCTGTAATTCCAGTCACATCCGCCTGACGCACGGCGAATGCCGGATAGGAGCGATCGGCCACGGTCCAATCCGGCTTCGCGCTCGCTGCCGGTGTCCAGTCGAGTTCCAGATGCTGGAAGGCCGTGACCGCGGCCATGGCAAGCAGGGCCAGACAGCCCATATAGGCAAGCATGCGCCCTGCCACCGCCGTGCATTCGTCGGCGAAGCTGTACGCCGCCGGACGGAAATCGAATTCCCGCTCGCGGTTGTAGGGGGCAGGTCTTGAACGCATCAAAGCTTCGAGGCCGGTTACGACGTTGTGTTTGCGGCGTTTCTCGCATAGAAGCGCTCGCGCTTCGGTTTCCGCGAACGGCGGAGCGAAGGCATTTTTCTTCGGAGAGTGAACGATGGGTTACAAAGTCGCGCTGGTCGGAGCGACCGGCAATGTCGGGCGTGAAATGCTCAGCATTCTGGACGAACGTAAATTCCCTGCTGACGAGGTCGTGGCGCTTGCGTCGCGCCGCAGCATGGGCGTTGAGGTTTCCTTCGGCGACAAAACCCTGAAATGCAAAGACCTTGAGACCTACGACTTCAGCGACGTCGATATCTGCCTGATGTCGGCCGGCGGAGCCGTGTCCAAGGAATGGTCGCCGAAGATCGGTGCAGCCGGTGCCGTCGTCATCGACAACTCGTCGACCTGGCGCATGGATCCCGACGTTCCGCTGGTCGTGCCGGAAGTGAATGCGGCTGCGGTCGATGGCTTCAGGAAGAAGATGATCATCGCCAACCCGAACTGCTCGACGGCGCAGCTCGTCGTCGCGCTGAAGCCGCTGCATGACAAGGCGACCATCAAGCGCGTGGTTGTGGCGACCTATCAGTCGGTGTCGGGCGCCGGCAAGGATGCGATGGACGAATTGTTCGCGCAGACCAAGGCCGTCTACACCAACAGCGAGATCGTGAATAACAAATTCCCGAAGCGCATCGCCTTCAATGCGATCCCCCATATCGATGTCTTCATGGAGGATGGCTACACGAAGGAAGAGTGGAAGATGATGGCGGAGACCAAGAAGATTCTTGATCCCAAGATCAAACTCTCCGCCACCGCGGTGCGCATTCCGGTGTTTGTCAGCCACTCGGAAGCGGTCAATGTCGAGTTCGAGAATCCGATCTCGGCGGATGAGGCCCGCGATATCCTGCGCAATGCGCCGGGCTGTCTCGTGATCGACAAGCGCGAACCCGGCGGCTACGTCACGCCGTATGAAGCGGCTGGCGAAGACGCGACTTACATCAGCCGTATCCGCGAGGATGCGACGGTGGAGAACGGTCTCGCCTTCTGGTGCGTGTCGGACAATCTGCGCAAGGGCGCGGCGCTCAACGCCGTGCAGATCGCGGAAGTCCTGATCAACCGCAAGCTGATCACCGCCAAGAAGAAAGCGGCGTAACAAAACGATGTCGGAGCCGGCTCAAGACAAGACTGAACCGGCTCCGCGTCGCTCGCATCCCATTTTGAAGGGTGTCGAGCTGATCATCGAGCATGTGCTGTTCAACAGCCGCTGGCTGATGGCGCCGTTTTATCTCGGCCTCGTCATCGCGCTCGTCGCATTGCTCTACAAATTCGGCGTATCGCTCGTCGAATTCGTCATACACACGCCCACCGCCAAAGAGACCGACACGATCCTCGGCGTACTCAGCCTGATCGACCTGTCGCTGACCGGCAACCTGATCCTGATCGTGGTCTATTCCGGCTACGAAAACTTCGTCTCGCGCATCGATCCGCGCAACCATCCGGACTGGCCGGAATGGATGACCAAGGTCGATTTCGCCGGATTGAAGCAGAAACTGCTGGCGTCGATCGTCGCCATCTCGGCGATCCAGGTGCTGAAG
>CALRZK010000099.1:0-8302 GCA_943372615.1 Bradyrhizobium ivorense
GACGGCGCCACGGTGTTCAGCGTATCGAAGATCTTCATCTGGTCCGAGGTGGTCGTCATGTCGACGATCTCGGTGATGTCAGGGTGGAAGCGCTTCAGCGTGCCGCGCGGCGATTCCGTGTCGAAGGCCCGGGTCGCGACATTGTTGGCGCTGAAATAATCCAGAACGGTCCGCGACACCGTGGTCTTGCCGACCCCGCCTTTGTCCGCGCCGACCACGATCACTGCTGGCTTCGCCATGAAATTCCCTTAACTGCTCTGGATCCCCAAAGCGCGAGGAAGACTCGCGCCGCCGGCACTGTAACCCATGCCTGCTTTGGGCGCGAACATGGCAGAAAGATGGGGGAATTCAATCGCCCATTGGCGGCAGATGATGGAAATCATTGAAGAATCTGCCTCGTGATGAGGCAGCTCAGGCGTGTTTGCCCCAAGGCCCTTGGTTTGCGCCCTGTGTCGGGGCGCCGCCTGTCTGCCCACTATCGCTCCAGGGCCCCGGCTTGGCCGGCTCGCCCTCCGGCAGCGCCGGCGCCTCTTTCTGAGCCATCTCGCTCGGCAACGTCAACGGGCCGGGATCATGCCCGCCGGCATATTTGATCAGCGCCGCCACCCGGGCATCCACGGACGGATGGGTCGCAAAAATATCCGCAAAGCCCGAGCGTGGATTGTCCACGCACATCTCCATCACGGCTGAGGTCGCCCCCGGCAGTTCGCCGCGATTCTCGATCTTGCGCAGCGCCGAGATCATGGCATCCGGATTCTTGGTCAGCTCCACCGCGCCGGCGTCAGCCATGAATTCGCGTGAGCGCGACAGCGCGAGGCGGATCATTTGCGACAATATCCAGGCGACGACGAGCAGCACCACGGCGATGATGATCGCTGGAATGGCGCCGCCGCCCTTGCCATCGCTCGACGATGACTGTGACGACGACGAGCGGTTCGATGAGAAACGATAATTGCCGTTGGAGAAACTGCGAAACAGCAGCTCGGCAAACAGGCCAACCACACCAGCAATGATGCCGGCGATCACCATCAGCTGGACGTCGCCATTGCGGATATGCGTCAGCTCATGACCGAGCACCGCCTCGATCTCGTCATCGTCGAGATTGCGCAGCAGTCCCGTGGTCACCGTGACAGAATATTGCCGTGGATTGAGCCCGGTGGCGAAGGCGTTGAGCGCGTCGTCCTCCATGATCTTCAGCTTCGGCATCGGTATGCCGCGCGAGATGCAGAGGTTTTCCAAGAGATTATACAGCCGCGGTTCTTCCTGCCGCGTCACGCTGACGCTGCCAGTGATCATGTCGATCATCTTCTGATGACCGAAATAGGAGATGATGATCCAGCCAACGGCCCCGAGAGTGGCCAGCGGCATCGCGCGTAGCAGATCGCGGAAGGCTGCGTTGAGATAATAGGGCAGCGTGCCGCGGCTGTTGCTCCAAACCTCCAGCACCAGCGCAGCGGCGAACACGACCACATAAATCAGGACGAACAGGCCGGCGAACAGCAGCATCGAACGCGTCTTGTTCGATGCGATATGGGTGTAGAGACCGTAAGCTGCCATGATGCGCTGCTCGGCTCAGGCCGCGGTCAGAACTTGACCTGCGGCGCCGTCTCGACCTGCGCGCGGCTTTCGCCGAGGTCGAAGAACTGCTTGGGATGAAAGCCGAGCGCGCCCGCGAACAGCGCAGCAGGAAGCTGCTGGATGCCGGTGTTGTATTCCGAGACCGCATTGTTGAAGAAGCGGCGTGCCGCGGCGATCTTGTTCTCGATATCCGACAGCTCGGCCTGCAGCTGCTGGAAATTGGCATTGGCCTTGAGGTCCGGATAGGCCTCCGACAGGGCGATCAGCCGGCCGAGCGCACCAGAGAGCTGCTGTTCGGCAGCTGCGACCTGGCCTGGCCCCTGCGCATTCATCGCCGAATTGCGTGCCTTGATGACGTCGTCCAGCGTGCCGCGCTCATGCGAGGCATAACCCTTCACGGTTTCGACGAGGTTCGGAATCAGGTCGTGGCGCAGCTTCAGCTGCACGTCGATATCGGCAAAGGACTGATCCACCCGCTGCCGCAGGGCCACCAGTCGATTGTAGGTGGCGAACAGAAAAAATGCGATGACAACGATGACGCCAAGAACGATCCAGCCGGTCGACATTGAGCGAGCTCCCCCGAGAAACAATGACACCTGCACCGTAGCCGATCCTGCAACCACAGGGCAGCGGCCGCCGAACGAGGCGACTTGTGTGTGTCGCGGCAACGCGATCCAAAGTTCAAAACGCAAGGCGCGACGTCACGATGTGCAAAATGATATGCGCACGCAAAGGGTTATGTTCGGCTCCGGAAATCGTGTCCGCGTTGCATCATTCGGCTGTCGAATGTCTCAAAAGCTTTTCGGGTTAGCTTTATCGCTTCGCTTGTCACCCGATTGTCATTCGCAAAACCTAATGAGCCTTAACTTTTTGGGGCAGAGGTTTGAGTGATGCGGGAATGGCGTAACGGCGCGAGCCGGCTTGCGATGGGTATTGTTGTGGCGGCGCTGTTTGCGCCGATGGCGCAGGCGGCGCCTTTTAGCGTTACCACAGGCACAGACACAGGCACCAAGACGGTGAGTGGGCAAGACGCCGGATCGGTCTCTTCGGGTGCCAGCCTGTCCGTGACTGGAACAGCAGTTACCTGGACGGGCTCGACGGGCACTGGCGTTACGATCCAGAACTCCGGAACGATCAGCGCGACATCGCGTGCCATTGATACGCCGAATAGCGCCGTCAGCGGTAACTTCACGCTGACCAACAATGCCGGCGCGATCATTAGTTCGTCCAACGACGTGTTCCGCATCCAGAACAATCTGACCAGCGGCACCATCACGATCAACAATGCCGGCACTATGACGTCCACCAACAATGGACAAGTGCTGGATTTCGGCAGCGTCGCCGCCGCCGCCACCGCGTTTTCCATCACCAACCAGGCAGGCGCGTTGATGAGATCAGCGGGCGACGATGCGATCCGACTCGGTGCCGGCAACTCGGTCATCACCAATAGCGGATTGATCGATGCAACCGGCGCCTTCCGTGCGATCAACCTGAATGCCAATCTGAACAATGTTGCTTCGTTTCAGGTCTTCAACAATGCTGGCGGTGTCATCCAGTCTCTTGACGATGCGGTGCGGATCAACGGATCGGGGTCGACCACCACGACCACGTCGATTCAGGTTCTGATCGACAATGCAGGCACCATTCGCACCATTGGTGCTGGCAGTGGGCAGGCGATCGATTTTGACAATCTTACTTCCGCCGCGTCGTCGGTGAACATCATCAACCGTGCCACCGGTATCATCTCCTCGGCCGACGCCGATGCGATCCGGCCCGGCCAGAATTTCACGATCACCAACTACGGCCAGATCATCGCGAATGCGTTGCCGGTGCCGACCGATCGTCCGGGCGCCGATGCGATCGACCTGCAGGTCGGCCACAAGGGTACCGTCTACAATTACGGTACGATTTCCGGCGCCAAGAGCGGCACGGCATCGGACGTCAACAGCACCATCACCGTCTATAACTATGCAGGCGCCACCATTACCGGCCGCAACGGTTCGGGCGTCGGCTCGGGCGGCAATGCCACGGTTTATAACTGGGGGACTATCACCGGCGCGATCGACAGCACCTCGCTGCGCGGCGATGGTGACGGCATCGATACCGACTTCGTGTTGACGCTGACCAATTACGGCCTGATCCAGGGCACCGGCGCGAAGGGCTATGACGGCGGCTTTCGCCTCAACAACAGCGAAGGCCTTGCCATCGGCGGTGGCACCATCGCCAACTATGGCACCATCTCGGGCGCTGGCGCGGGCATCGTCGTCAATAACGACTCGAACCCGAACAATTCGCGTAGCGGCAGT
The DNA here is from genome assembly GCA_943372615.1 of Bradyrhizobium ivorense. GTDB lineage: Bacteria > Pseudomonadota > Alphaproteobacteria > Rhizobiales > Xanthobacteraceae > Tardiphaga > Tardiphaga ivorense_A. Next base: position 3,885 of record CALRZK010000099.1, read on the forward strand.
GCCGCGCTGACGCTGACAAACTATGCCAGCGGCACCATTGTCGGCCAGAACAGCTACGCGATCCGTTCCGAGAACAAGACCGGCACGGCGGCCGACAACGATACGATCGTCAATTACGGCACCATTATCGGCAACGGCATCGTTCCTGATCCGAATGCCATTGTTCGTCTTCAAAAACCCACCAGCGACATTGATCCAGCGAATGGCACGCTCAATGGCGTGACCTATGCGGCCGGTTCGACCCGCTTCATTCGCGGTGATGGTTCGGCGATACAGATGGGCGAGGGTAACGACGTCCTCACCAATTACGGTACCATCATCGGAAATACCGGCCGTGCCATCAATCTGGAGGGCGGTAACGACACGCTGAACATCATGAAGGGCTCGCGTATTGCCGGGCTCGTTGATGGCGGCGCTGGCACGGATACGCTGAACTACAATAAGGTCGGCCTCTCCGAGACAAACCGCCAGGCGCTGCAGGCGGGCCAGACCGTCAATATCGGCGGTACGCTCTATACATCCTTCGAGGTCGTCAACGCCAATGCACCGTCCTTCTCCGCTTTGGCGGGCGCGAATGCGCGCGGTATCGCTGCGCTGTTCGACAATCTGCCGCTGAATGCGACCGGTCTTGGTGTGGTCGACATGGTGGACCGTGTCGCGAGCGCAGCGGATGTCGGCGCCGCACTGTCTCAGCTGACGCCAGGCTCGTATCAGAGCCTCGGTCGCATCGGCATGAACAATGTCCAGCAGACCACCTCGCTGGTCGGCCAGCATCTGACGCAGAACCGCGTCAATGGCCTTGGCACGGACGTCTCTGGCCTCGGCAATGCGATGGCGATGTTCGATGGCGGCATGTTCGATCGCAGCTTCGGCGGCGACCGTGCGCTGGCCGCCGTGATGGCCTTCCCGGGCAGCGCCGGCTCGTCGCTGGCGGAAGCCGGCTGGGGCACCGGCGTGGTTGACGCCATGGCCTATGCGCCGATCAACAAGGCGCCGGCAATGCGCCCGATCGCGGTGACGGCCGATCACGGCTTCTTCGTCACCTCCGGTGCCAGCTTCGCGCGCGAAGGCGCCCGTGCCGATGCGCCGGGCTTCAAGGCCAACACCGTGAATGTGCTCGCCGGCTACGACCAGCGCCTCAGCGACAACATCGTTGCCGGCGTGTTCGGCGGCTACGCCTTCACCCGCGGTGAGCTCGACAGCAATGGCAGCACAACTCGGATCGGTACCGGCACCATCGGCGGCTACGGCACCTATCAGGCACCGACCTGGTTCGCGACCTTGATGGGCCTCTATGGCTTCAGCGACTATACCACATCGCGCATCGCGCTTGGCTCATCCAATGATGCCACTTTCAGCGGCGATCACTATGCGATCCGCGGCACCGTCGGCACCGACATCCGCGTCTCGGGCTGGGTGGTGACGCCGGAGATCGGCCTGCAATATATGCGGGTGATGACCGATGGCTTTGCCGAGCGCGGCGGCGTAGCGGCATTGATCGTGGGCAGCGACAGCTCGGAATCGCTGCGCTCCAGCGTTGGTGCCCGCTTCGCCTATGATGTCGCGTATAATGGCGGCGTACTGACCCCGGAGCTGCGCTTCGCCTGGCTGCACGAATTCAGCGACGGCATCCGCGGCGTCAATGCGAGCTTTGCGGATACGACGCTGCCGGGCTCGTTCGTGACGTCAACCGCGTCAGGCATCCGTGATCGCGGCGTGCTCGGTGCCGGTCTCTCGGGCAAACTGGCGCCGCTCACGGTGCTGTCGGTGAACTATGACGCGATCGTCGGCGGCAGCGACACCGTCACGCATCAAGTCATGGGGCGCATCAAGCACTCGTTCTGATCGAGCATAAAATGAACTTGTCATCCCCGGGCTTGACCCGGGGATCGATCTTTACGGCAGGCTCAGCATGAAGCTGGATGGCCGGGTCAAGCCCTGCCATGACGTGTCTTTTACGGCTTGGCGACGTGCCAGGCGCCGTTCAGGAAGCCGTCGCCATTGGTCTGGCCGGCGGCGGTGTCCTTCTTGAAGGTGTAGAGCGGCTTGCGCTTATAAGCCCACATCTTCTTGCCGTCGTCGCGCACGACGATTGTCATGTCTGCGGTCGGCTTGTCGCTGTCGGAAGCCATCAGCGCCGGCCAATTCTCGGCGCAGGGGCCGTTGCACATTGACTTGCCGCCGGCGTCCTTGTCGAAGGTGTAGAGCGTCATGCCCTTGGCGTCGACGAACACCTTGCCCTTGTCGGTGTCGGCGGTCTTCAGCGCCTGCGCGGAGGCGGCAGATGCGGTGAGCAGGACGGCCAGCGCGGCGGCTGCGGCGAATGATTTGGTCATGAGCAGTACTCCCTGATGAATGGCGACGCAGTCGCGTCAGGAGGAAGAACGCTCGCGCGATCGGATTATTCCGACGTGGGATGCTCGAAAATCGCATCGCCCCAATCGAGCTTGCGGAACTTGCCATAGATCGCCTTGTCGCGCTTTGGCGCAACGGCGGCGATGACGCCATTTGCAGTACAGAGTTTTGCAGTGATCGCGATCTTCGTCGTCACCGGCTGTGCCAGCACACGCGACGGCCGCAGGGCGATCGGCGTGCGCGACACCGCGAGATAAATAAATTTCTCATCCTCATAGGGAAGTTCTGCGGATTTGAGTTGTTTATGTACGCGGGAGCGCTGCAGCCGCTGGCTGAAATGGCACCAGTCCGGCTTTGTGAGCGGGCAGGCTTCGCTATGCGGGCACGGCGCGATCACATGCGCGCCGGCGCGGATGAGTTGCGTGCGTGCATCGAGGATGCGTTGATATCCAGCCGGCGTGCCGGGCTCGATAATGACGAGCGTGTCGTTGGCTTTCGCCCACATCGCGGCGACCAGTTTTTCACGGGCGGTGTCGGTGAGTTCGTTGATGACATAGCTGGCGATGACGAGATCGGCGGGCGATGCATCAGCGATTTTTGTGGGCGCATCGCCAAGTGTGTAGGTGACGCTGCGATCATTCTCGCGTGCCAGCTCCATGGCCAATGCGCGCAGCGCAGGATTGGCATCAAGCAGCGCAAAGCTGTCCAGTGTTTCGAATGCCTCCGCACAAGCCCATGTCGCCGTGCCCGGCCCGGCGCCGCAATCGAGCAACGAGGTCGGTGCGAAATCCGGGCGGATTTCCTGCAAGGCGTTGAGGCTCGCGATCACAGCCGCATAGGTCGCCGGCATGCGGGCGAGCGCATAAGCGAGGGCATCGCTTTCATTGCGGATCGTCGTCGAGCCGCCGCCAGCGCGATAGGTTTTTGAGATGGTGTCGGAGCGTTGCGCAGCGTCTGAGCGTGACACGCCGTGCAAGCGCTCGGCGAGGGATGCAGAGATAGATGCTGGGAGATCGGGCGAGGTCATCTAAGCAGCGACGCTCCTCTTATCCCTCCCCGGAGCGAAGCGAATGGGGAGGGTGGATCGAAGCGAGCGTTCAGCGAGCTTCGAGACGGGTGGGGACTCTCCCCACGATATGACGTCACGTGGGGAGAGACCCCACCCGGCGCTCCGCGCCACCCTCCCCACTGCGCTACGCTTGGGGGAGGGAAGCCATCAGCTTCAGTGTTACGCCACTTCCTGATCGAGGATCTTCACTGCGTTTTCCAGATCCACCGACACCAGCTGCGACACGCCGCGTTCCGCCATGGTCACGCCGTAGAGGCGATGCATGCGGGCCATGGTGATCGGGTTATGCGTGATGGTGATGAAGCGCGTGTCGGTGGTCGCGATCATTTCGTGCAACAGGCTGCAGAACCGCTCGACGTTATGGTCGTCCAGCGGCGCGTCGACTTCGTCCAGCACGCAGATCGGCGAGGGGTTGGTCAAGAACACCGCAAAAATCAGCGCCAGCGCGGTCAGCGCCTGCTCGCCGCCCGAGAGCAGCGACAGCGACTGCGGCTTCTTGCCCGGCGGCTTGGCGATGATGTCGAGGCCGGCTTCGAGCGGATCGTCGCTCTCGATCAGCTTCAGCTCCGCTTCGCCGCCGCCGAACAGTTCGACGAACATGCGCTTGAAGTGGGTGTTGACGCTGTCGAACGAGGTCATCAGGCGCTCGCGCGCTTCCTTGTTCAGGCTCTGGATGCCGGTCCGCAGCTTCTTGATGGCTTCGACAAGGTCGTCGCGCTCGGTGGCCAGGCCGTTATGCGTGCCCTCGATCTCGTTGAGTTCTTCTTCGGCGCGCAGGTTGACGGCGCCGAGACGCTCGCGGTCGCGGCGCATCTTTTCCAGCTCCTGCTCGACCTCATGCAAGTCAGGCAGCTTGTCGTCCTGGCGCACTTCGGCCAGCGCCGCGACGCCTTCCGGCTCCACTTCCAGCATGTCGCGGATTTCGCGCTCGATGTCTTCGAGGCGACGCTTGCCGCTTTCCATGCGCTCTTCCGAGCGGGCACAAGCTTCGCGC
>CALRZK010000100.1:0-8199 GCA_943372615.1 Bradyrhizobium ivorense
GAAATCAAAGTGTGGAGCGACCGCACCCAGACCATCCGCGCCGCCGTGCAGGATGTGCAATTCACCCTGCTTCTCACCATCGCGCTGGTCGTGATGGTGATCTTCGTGTTCCTGCGCAATGTCTGGGCCACCATCATTCCCAGCATCACGGTGCCGCTGGCGCTGCTCGGCGCCTGCGCGTTGATGTGGGTGTTCGGCTACACGCTCGATAATCTCTCGCTGATGGCGCTGACCATTTCGGTCGGCTTTGTGGTGGACGATGCCATCGTGATGCTGGAGAATATTACCCGCTATATCGAGGAAGGTGAGACACCGATGGCCGCGGCCCTGAAGGGCGCCAGCGAAATCGGCTTCACCATTGTCTCGATCTCAATCTCGCTGGTGGCCGTGCTGATCCCGCTGCTGCTGATGGGCGGCATCATCGGACGCCTGTTCCGCGAATTCGCCATCACTCTGACCATGGCGATTTTCGTCTCACTGGTGGTCTCGCTGACGCTGACGCCGATGATGGCCTCGCGTTTCCTGCGCGACGAGAAGCACGCCAAACACGGCCGCTTCTATCAGATGAGCGAGAACGTCTTCGACGCGATGCTGCGCGCCTATGAACGCGGGCTCGATATCGTACTGCGCTGGCGCCTGACCACACTGATGGTGTTTTTCGCCACCGTGGCTCTTTCGGTCTATCTGTTCGTCATCATCCCCAAGGGCTTCTTTCCTCAGCAGGACACCGGCCTGATCACGGGCACCTCCGAGGCCGCACAGGACATTTCGTTTGCCGACATGCGCAAGCATCAGGAGGAACTCGGCAAGATCGTGCAGGCCGATCCTGACGTTGCCACCGTCGCCATGGCGATCGGCGGCAATAGCGGCGCCCTCAATGCCGGGCGCATGTTCATCACACTCAAGCCACGCGACGAACGCGCAGCCTCCGCGCAACAAATCATCGCAAGGCTGCGGCCCAAACTCGAGAAGGTGGAAGGCGCACGCTTGTTCATGCAGGCTGCTCAGGACGTCCGTCTCGGCGGTCGCGCAACCCGCACACAATTCGAATACACGCTGCAGGATGCCAATCTCACGGAATTGAATGAATGGGCGCCCAAGATCCTCGCCAAGATGCAGTCGCTATCGGAATTGCGCGACGTCGCCACCGATCAGCAGACCAAAGGCACCACGCTGACGCTGACCATCGACCGCGATAGCGCTTCGCGCTTCGGCATCACGCCGCAACTGATCGATGACACGTTGTATGATTCATTCGGCCAGCGGCAGATCGCGCAGTTCTTCACTCAGCTCAACAGCTATCACGTGATCCTGGAAATCCTGCCGGAGCTGCAAGGCAAGCTCGACACGCTGGACAAGATCTACATCAAGTCGCCGACCACCGGCGATCAGGTGCCGCTCTCAGCTTTCGTCAAATGGACGACGGTGCCGGTACGGCCGCTCTCGATCAGCCATCAGGGCCAGTTCCCGGCCATCACCATCAGCTTCAATCTTGCGCAAGGCGTGGCGCTCGGTCAGGCGACCGATGCCGTGCAGGCTGCGATGCAAGAGATCAACGCCCCCGCTACGCTGCGTGGCACCTTCCAGGGCACCGCGCAGGCGTTCCAGCAATCACTATCGACGGTGCCGCTGCTGATCCTCGCTGCCCTGGTCGTAGTCTATCTGATCCTTGGTATCCTCTATGAGAGCTACATCCATCCCTTGACCATCCTCTCCACCCTGCCCTCGGCAGGGGTCGGCGCCCTGGCGATCCTGATGGCCTTCGGCTTCGATTTCAGCCTGATCGCGCTGATCGGCATCATCTTGCTGATCGGCATCGTGAAGAAGAACGGCATCATGCTGGTGGATTTCGCCATCGCGGCAGAGCGCGACGAACATCTCGAGCCCGAAGCCGCGATCCGCAAGGCGGCGCTTCTGCGATTTCGCCCGATCATGATGACGACGATGGCAGCGCTACTCGGCGGCGTCCCCCTGATGCTTGGCACCGGCACCGGCTCGGAAATTCGCCAGCCGCTCGGCTATGCCATGGTCGGCGGCCTCATCGTCAGCCAAGCGCTGACGCTGTTCACGACGCCGGTGGTGTATGTGTATCTCGACAGGCTCTCGAACATGATGTCGGGCTGGGGTCGTGGCAAGGGCACCGGAGATGCGCCACCGACCGAGCATGGCCTCGCCAAACAGGCAGCCGAATAGAGTTCAGGCGCTCGCCATCTCGCTGTCGCTTCGCGATGACGACTTCTTCTTGGTGTTGCTCTTGGTGCTGACAAAGCGGATGTCGATCTGGGCACCGTTGACCTTGACCAGTTCGCAGCGCCGATAAGCGAGCCCGGTCGAGGACAGCAACAGGAAGAATTCCTTCAGATTGAGGCCTTCGATCGAGCTTTCCAGCGTGAGCTGCGCATCATTGGTCGATACGGCGGTGAGCACGCAATTGCGGCGCCAGGTTCCGTCGATCCCCATGATCCAGACATTGTAGCCACGCCCGAAGGTGACCCGTCCGCCGCTCGCAACGTCTTCTGCCATCAACTCGACAATCAAAATGGTCCGCGCGATACGCGGCAAGAATAGAATGGTCGCAATAATCCACGACTGCGCATTGCAGTTGTAGAACTGCACGCTCGCAGCAAATTGCTAAGAGTCTCTGAAAGCAAAAAAGCCGACGCAGATGCGCCGGCTTTTGTATCTTGGGTATTTGGCGGATCAGGCTGCGCGGACGGCGCTGAGGAAGTTGCTCACCTCGACCTTCAGGCGGGTCGAGTCCGAGGACAGCGACTGTGCCGCGGACAGAACCTGCGTCGATGCCGAGCCGGTTTCGCTGGCGCCGCGCTGCACGTCGGTAATGTTCGACGAGACCTGCATGGTGCCCTGGGCGGCCTGCTGGACGTTACGCGAGATTTCCTGCGTGGCCGCGCCCTGCTCTTCCACAGCCGAGGCGATGGTCGAGGCGATCTCGGACATGCGGCCGATGGTGTCGCCGATCTCCTTGATGGCACCGACCGACTGCTGTGTGGCCGCCTGGATGCCGGAAATCTGCGTGGAGATTTCACCGGTCGCCTTGGCGGTCTGCTCGGCCAGCGCCTTCACTTCCGAAGCGACGACGGCAAAGCCCTTGCCGGCATCACCCGCGCGGGCAGCTTCGATGGTCGCATTCAGCGCAAGGAGATTGGTCTGGCCCGCGATATTGTTGATGAGCTCCACGACATCGCCGATACGTGCTGCAGCGGTGGCAAGCTCGCTGACCCGATCATTGGTCACGCGGGCCTGATCGACTGCCTGCCCGGCGATCGTCGCCGACTCCTGCACCTGACGGCTGATCTCGTTGACCGACGATGCCATTTCCTCGGTCGCCGATGCGACGGACTGCACATTCGTCGAGGCTTCTTCCGAAGCCGCAGCAACCGAGGTGGTCAGTTCCTGCGAGCGTTCGGCGGTTGCCGTCAGCGTGCCTGCCGACGCTTCGAGCTCAGTCGAAGCGGACGCGACCGTCTCGACGATCTCGCCGATCATCGACTCGAAATCGCGGGTGATCTGGTCGACGCGGCGACCGCGTTCGATCTTGGCTTCGGCATCGACGGCAGCGGCTTCATCGGCCGCACGTTTGTCGATCAGCGCCTGCTTGAACACCTGCAATGCATCGCCCATGGTACCGATCTCGGTCTTCATGCCCTGATGCGGCACGATGGCGGTGAGATCTCCGGCGCCGAGCGACTGCATCGGCTTCACGATCGACGCGATGCCTGACGAGACGTCACGCACCAGATAGATGCCGATACCGATACCGAGCAACGCCGAGACGCCGAGGATCGATGCGATGACGAAGAAAGCGGCATCATAGTCGCTGGCTGCATCCGTACCGGCCTTGTCGGCGCCGGCATTGTTCAGATTGACAAGACGTGTCAGCAGCGCATCCGCCTTCTGGCCCTGAGGAATGGCCTTGCTGTCATTGAGATTGTTCGCATCGCGCGGGAATGCACCAGGCGGCGTGCTGTGCGACTGCGCCATCACGTTCTTAGCCAACTGCATATAGGCGCCCCATTCGCGCGCCCAGTCGTTGTAGATCGCGCGCTCTTCCGCTGACGTGATCAGCTTCTCATAGTTCTGCCGGATCTTGTTGGTGAGATCGTCCTGTGTCTGCAGGCGCTGCTCGGCGGCCACTTTCGTGTCGATATTCTCGGTCAGCAAATGCCCGCGCAGAATGCTGCGATAGTTCACCGCGCCGGTGCGCATTTCCCCGAGCGCACGCACGCTTGGCAACCAGCTGCGCTGGATCTCCGTCGTCTTCGAATTGATGTAGCCCATCTTGTAGATGGCAAGGATGCCCATGCCGGTCATGCCGACCAACAGCAGCGAAATGACAATCGCAATCTTGTTACGAATGGAGAGGCGAGAAAACATGAGTCATCATTCCTTCGATCGGGGATCGTTGGCGTCAGCTTGAAGAGGATTTCGTTTTTGAAATGAGACGCGTCATGCGTCGCCAGCGCTGCTGGCAAGGCCCGGTCTCGTCGAATCGGAGACCTTCACCTGTGCGTTCTGCTTAGCGGCACGGAAGTTAAGAAGCAGTGCAGCAATTTCCGCAGCGCGGTATAGAGAAACCGCTCGATCGATAAAAATACGCCAAGCGAACATGCGGCCGTGCGTCGCGCCTGCAAAAAAGCCGACACGCGCGCGTGCCGGCTTTTTATGTGTTCACGCTATCGAGGCTTAGGCGGCGCGCACCGCATTCAGGAAGTTGCTGACCTCGACCTTCAGGCGCGTGCTATCTGACGACAGCGACTGTGCGGCCGACAGCACCTGCGACGAGGCGGAGCCGGTCTCGCTCGCGCCGCGTTGCACGTCAGTGATGTTCGACGAGACCTGCATGGTGCCCTGGGCAGCCTGCTGAACGTTGCGCGAGATTTCCTGCGTCGCGGCACCCTGCTCTTCCACCGCCGAAGCGATCGTCGAAGCAATCTCGGACATGCGACCGATGGTGTCGCCGATCTCCTTGATCGCCCCAACCGATTCCTGCGTCGCCGCCTGGATGCTGGAGATCTGCATCGAGATCTCGCCGGTCGCCTTTGCGGTCTGCTCGGCCAGCGCCTTCACTTCCGAAGCCACGACAGCGAAGCCGCGACCGGCTTCACCAGCGCGGGCAGCTTCGATAGTCGCATTGAGCGCGAGCAGATTGGTCTGGCCAGCAATATTGTTGATGAGTTCGACGACATCACCGATGCGTGCAGCGGCAGTCGCGAGTTCGCTGACACGATCATTGGTCGTGCGCGCCTGATGCACGGCCTGGCCGGCGATGTTCGCCGATTCCTGAACCTGGCGGCTGATCTCGTTGATCGAAGAAGCCATTTCTTCGGTGGCCGATGCGACAGACTGCACATTGGTCGAAGCCTGCTCGGAAGCCGCAGCCACCGAGGTGGTCAGTTCCTGCGAACGCTCGGCGGTTGCCGTCAGCGTACCGGCAGATGCTTCGAGCTCGGTCGAAGCCGACGACACGGTCTCGACGACTTCGCCGATCATATGTTCGAAATCGCTGGTGATCTTGTCGACGCGACGACCGCGCTCGATCTTGGCTTCGGCATCAGCAGCTGCGGCTTCATCAGCGGCGCGCTTGTCGATCAGCGCCTGCTTGAACACCTGCAGCGCGTCGCCCATGGTGCCCATTTCGGTCTTCATGCCCTGATAAGGCACATGCGCCGTGAGATCGCCGGCACCAAGCGCCTGCATCGGCTTCACGATCGAAGCGATGCCCGACGAGACGTCACGCACCAGATAGATGCTGACCGCAATGCCGACGATCGCCGACACGATGAGAATGCTCAGAACCAGCATGAACGCGCTGTCATAGCTCGCAGCCGCTTCTGCGCCTGCATCGTTAGAGCCCTTGGTGTTCAACTCGATGTCTTTGGTGAGCAACTCATCCGCCTTGAGGCCGATCGGATTGACGGTCTTTGTATTGAGCAGATTGGCTTCCTGCGGCATCTTGCCTGCGGACTTGCGCGACAGGTCCATCACCTGCAGCGTGCCCTGCTTGTAGGTCTCCCACATACGACCCCACTCTTCGTAGATGGCGCGCTCTTCGGGTGATGTGATCAGCTTCTCGTAATTCGCGCGGATGCGGGTGTTGCTGGCGACCACGGTCTCGAGGGTCTTCTCGTTGGCCAGCTTTTCCTCCAGCGTCTCGGCCAGCATGTGCTGACGGATCACATTGCGATAGGTGATGACGCCGGCCCGCAGTTCACCGAGCAGACGCACGCTCGGCAGCCAGCTGGTCTGGATGTCCACCGTATTTGCATTGATCGACCGCATCTTGCCGATGGCGAGCAGTCCAAGTCCGCTCATGGCGAGAAGAAGAAAAGACACCGTGATGGTGATCTTGGCGCGGATGGACATACGAGCAAACATGACAAAGGGTCCCTCGGTCTTCGACCGTCGGTGGGTTGAGCAATAAATTGGGTCAGCTGGAATGCGTGAGCAGAGCGGCGGACGCGAGGAGCGCAGCGATTCCCGCCATCAAGCCCCGCTCGTTCAATTTGGTGGTATTATGTAAACCGCTGGTAAAGGATGCGACAATCTGACCAAGAAAGATGAATCGCGCGGCTCTTTCTTACAGGCTGAGAAAATCCAGTGACCTGAAGGGGTTCCATAGACATTGCGCTACTCGCAAGAACGCACCTTGAGCGTGTAACGCGAAACATGCGGTTCGCCGAGCGAACGAGCGTTCAAAGAATGAACACTTGCTCATCGAGTGCACTGGGCATCACAAAAGTGTCCAGGATGCGTCTGCCGCGTATCGATGAATTTGGATCGCGGAACCGATTTAATTGGCTGGGGAACCTGGATTCTACCCCAAACTGCGCCTGAGACCTTATACGCTTGTATTACAGCCTCTATGGCATTACAAGTGGGTGTATTGGATGGGTGCATAGCGTGTCATCGAAAGACAATCTCAGACTGATCGGCAACACTTGGCATGTGGTGCTGGAGCTAACGCCTCCTCAGCGTCAGATGATGAGAAAGGCCCGGTTCAAACGCTCGCTCAAGACGACCAGCTTAGTCGAGGCGAACAAGCGCAAGAGCGCCTTCTTGGACCAGTTCCGCCGTCAGCTTGACGAGGCGCTTAGTGCGCAAGGCGACCCTTCCGCAGCCCTCCGACTATCCGCCGCTGAATACCGCGAAAGCTTGGCGGCTCCGGACTCTGACCGCCGTGAGCGCGAGGAGGACCGAGAGGACTTCACCGACACATTCGGCTTAGAAGCTGCGATTGAGCAGGACGCCAAGGGGATTGAGGAGAAGCACGGACTTGCCGCCGCGCGCCGCTTTCGGAAAGAAGCTACGGGCACCGGGGTGGCCATCAAGCACCATTACACCGTTTTTGCCGACGAGGTGCAGGCTACTGAGCAGACCAAAAGCCAGCATCGTTCTGCCATAGAGCGCTTCCTGACATGGGCGGGTCAATTCACGACCATCCAAGAAACCGACCGAGTGAAGGCCGGTGAGTACGTATCAGACCTCCTAGCGACTTCTGAGTTGGCAAGGCGGACCATCAAGCGCCACCTCTCCTCCCTCTCCCAGCTATGGGAATGGCTGCAAAGCAAAGGCCTCGTTGGGCCTGACGTGAACCCTTGGCTGGGTCACAAGCTGGGCAAAAAGCCTAATACCGCCACACGCACCTCTCTGACCGATGAGCAGGTCATAAAGCTCCTCGCAGGCACCTACACCACGCGTCAGTACGCCCAGCTTCTTTCCGACCTTACATGCATCGCGCTGCTGGGAGGGCCCCGCTTAGACGAGCTATGCGCCATGAAGGCTAAAGAGGTCACGAAGCGTGAGGACGGCTATTGGCTTTCGATAACAGGCGGCAAAACGGATGCAGCAGTCCGTGACGTGCCTTTACATGCCCTTGCGGAGCCCATCATCGAGCGCCGCTTGCGGGATGAGGATGAGTACCTGTTCAAAGGTCTCAAGCCGGGAGGCCCTGACAACAAGCGCATGTGGTACGTCTCGAAGGCTTACGGGCGCTATCGAACGCAGGTAGGCGTCAAGGAGCGCTGGCAGGACTTCCACGCCCTGAGGCACACGTTCATGACAATGATGGAGGGCCAAGAGGTGCCAGAAAGCACTTTGAAGCTCATTGTTGGCCATGCGCGGAGCAGCATGACATTCGGTCACTACTCGAAGGGCCAGCTCGTACAACTTCGCAATGTT
>CALRZK010000101.1:0-8173 GCA_943372615.1 Bradyrhizobium ivorense
GCATTGGTCACGCCGCCCGAGGCGTCGCGGGCGAAGTGGATCAAATGATGCGCGACCATGATCGCCGAGATCAGATATTCGATCTCGCCACGCACGACGCGCCGGAAAGCGAACTTCCAGAACGCGCGCTTGTAATCGCCGAGCACGCCCACCTTCCAGAAGATGTTACGCAGCATCACCAGGCCAAGGCGAATGTTCTTCGCCGTCAGCATCGCGCCGACCGGCGGCTTGATGCGATGCGGATAGGTGTGCGTGATCTGGTATTCGAAGCGCGCGAGCAGCTTTTCCGGCACATAGGCACTGCCCATGGCGCGGCGCCAGCTCTTCACCACATCGTCGTAAGGCAGCAGGAAGTCGACATTGGAATCGCGGCCTTCCTCCTCGTTGAGGCGACCTTCCTTCTTGAGGCGATCCCAGAGCGGCGTCTGCGGCAATGCCTGCAGCAGATTGATGGTCAGCAGCGGGATCTGCGACGCATCGACGAAATCGAGCAGTGCCTGTCCGGTTTCAGGGCGATCCGTGTCGAGGCCGAGAATGATGCCGGACACCACCTCCATGCCAAAACTGTTCAGCACCTGGATGGATTCCATGATCGGCAGGACCATATTGTGGTCCTTCTTCATCGCCTTCAACGCGACGGGATCAGGCGTCTCGATGCCGCAGAAGATGGTGCCGAACCAGGCATCACGCATCAGCGCCAGAATCTCCGGCCGCTTGGCGATGTTGAGCGTCGCCTCGCAGGAGAGCCGCAGGACATAGCCGGTCTTTTTCTGCCATTCGACCAGATGCGGCAGCAGATCGAGCGCCGCCTTGCGGTTGCCGATGAAATTGTCATCGACAAAATAGACGGACCCCATGATGCCGCATTCGAGCAACTTGTCGAGTTCGGCCGTGATCTGCTGCGGCGTCTTCAGGCGCGGATTGCGACCGTAGAGGCCGGGAATGTCGCAGAATTCGCACTGATACGGGCAGCCCGAGGAATACTGGATGCTGCCCAGGAAATAGCGTGGGATATCCGCCAGCTCATAGGCCGGGATCGGAAATTCGGTCATGTCCAGGCGATCGGCGGTCTTCAACACGACCTGCCGCGCGGGGCGTTTGGTGTCCTGCTCCAGAATATCGATCAGTCGATCGGTGGCATCGCCGAGTTCGCCGACATGCAGATAATCGAAAGCCGGATAGTATTCGGGACAGGATGACACCGATGGTCCGCCGATGGCGACCGGGAGATCATAGGAATGCGCGCGATGGCAGATATCGTTCATCTGCGAGCGCTGGATATGCATACCGCTGACAAGGACGGCTTCGGCCCAAAGAAAATCGTTCGGCGTGGCGACGCGGATATTCTCGTCGATGAACCGGACTTCCCAGTTTTCCGGCATATACGCCGCGATCAACAGCAGCCCCTGCGGGGGCATGAAGGCCTGGACGCCATCGGTCAGGGGATAGGAATACTCGAACGTGCCGAATGAAGACGTATATCGCGGAAATACGCATAGAATGCGCCGCGCCGTCTGCCTGCCCTCAGCTCTCATTAAAAAACCTCTGCGAATTCATCAGCGGTCCCCTCGCTGAACCTTCAATAACGTCGCCGAGATAAAACCGTTCCAACTCCATTCGTCTGCTTCGGCCAAATCTAACCACGTGCGGTGAATCTGGGCCAGAATTTCTTCAAGATTGTGACGGTCGGTGACGCGGACGTGATGCGGTCAGGCAATCAGCTTGGCTGCGAAAGCGGGAAGTAGTGCGCCCTGGTCGCGAATACGCAAATCGCCATCGGCGATTCCCGCCTGCACCAGCCACGCCTCGAATTCCGGGGCGCGCTTGAGGCCGAACAGATCGCGCAGATAGAGCGCATCGTGGAAGGACGTGGACTGGTAATTCAGCATGACGTCATCCGCACCGGGCACGCCCATGATGAAATTGACGCCCGCCGCCGCCAGTAGCGTCAGGAGATTGTCCATGTCGTCCTGATCGGCCTCGGCATGGTTGGTGTAACAGACGTCAACGCCGAGCGGCAGGCCGAGCAGCTTGCCGCAGAAATGGTCCTCCAGACCGGCGCGGATAATCTCCTTGCCGTCATAAAGATATTCGGGGCCGATAAAGCCGACCACGCTATTGACCAGCAGCGGCGAATACGCCCGCGCCACTGCATAGGCGCGCGCCTCGCAGGTCTGCTGATCGACACCGTGATGGGCATCGGCCGACAAAGCCGAGCCCTGCCCGGTCTCGAAATACATGACATTGTCGCCCACAGTGCCGCGTTTCAGCGATAGGCCAGCGTCATGCGCTTCCTTCAGCAATGCGAGGTCGATGCCAAAGCTCTTGTTGGCGACTTCCGTGCCGGCGATGGACTGGAAGACGAGATCGACCGGCGCACCCTGCGCGATCAGGTCGATCGACGTCGTGACATGAGTCAGCACACAGCTTTGCGTGGGAATGCCGAGCTTGACGATGACGTCATCCAACATCCGCACCAGCTGGCCGAGCACCGCGGGATCGTCGCTGGCCGGATTGATGCCGATACAGGCATCGCCGGCGCCGAGCATCAGGCCATCGAGTGTGGAAGCAGCGATGCCGCGGAGATCGTCGAATGGATGATTCGGCTGCAGCCGCACGCTCATATGGCCGCGCAGGCCGATGGTGTTGCGGAAACGGGTGACGACCTCGCACTTTTTGGCCACCAGGATCAGATCCTGATTACGCATCAGCTTGGACACCGCCGCCGCCATTTCCGGCGTGATACCGGACGCCAAGGCTTTCAGCACAGCAGGCGTCGCTGCGTCGGACAGCAGCCAATCGCGAAAGCCACCGACAGTGAGCGATGCGACGGACGCGAATGCGGCAGCATCGTGCGTGTCGACGATAAGGCGTGTGACCTCGTCGCTCTCATAGGGAATGACGGCCTCAACGAGGAATTGCCGCAGCGGCAGATCGGCCAGCGCCATGCGTGCGGCGATCATCTGCTCGGCGGTCTCCGCCGCGATGCCGGCGAGACGATCGCCGGAGCGCGGTGGCGTCGCCTTGGCGAGCAGATCGCACAGATTGGCGAATGTGTATGTCGTGCTGCCGATGGTGTGGCGATAGGTCATGTGCGCATTGTTCGCCATGACCGTCGCCCTGTCCACCAGCGATGACGCTACATCGTGGCGCCCAGCACCCATGGCGCGAACTCGGCGCTGCCGACGTCAAAACTTTCGCTCTTGGTGCGCTGGCCCGATGCGGTGGCGAGCATCAATTCGAAAATGCGCTGGCCGCATTCCTGCACGGTCTCGTCGCCGTCGAGCACGGTGCCGCAATTGATGTCCATGTCGTCTTCCATGCGCTTGAACATCGGCGTGTTGGTTGCGAGCTTGATGGACGGCGCGGGCTTGCAGCCGAACACGCTGCCGCGGCCGGTGGTGAAGCACACCATGTTGGCGCCGCCAGCGACCTGTCCTGTCGCAGCGACAGGGTCGTAGCCGGGCGTGTCCATGAAGACAAAACCCTTCTTGGTGATGGTCTCCGCATAATTGAGGACATCGACGAGATTGGTGGAGCCGGCTTTCGCCATGGCGCCCAGCGACTTTTCGAGGATCGTGGTGAGGCCGCCGGCCTTGTTGCCGGGCGACGGATTGGCGTTCATTTCGGCGCCTTCCCGCTCGCAATATTTCTCCCACCAGCGCATCAGGCCGACCAGCTTTTCGCCGACTTCGCGTGACACCGCACGCCGTGTCAGAAGATGTTCGGCGCCGTAAGTCTCAGGCGTTTCCGAGAGGACCACCGTGCCGCCATGGCGCACCAGCAGATCGCTGGCGGCGCCGAGCGCGGGATTGGCCGAGATGCCGGAATAGCCGTCGGAGCCACCGCATTGAAGCGCGACCGTCAATTCGCTGGCGGAGACTTCCTCGCGCGTCACCTTGTTGGAGTCCGCGAGCGCTTCCTTGACGAAAGCGATACCCGCTTCCGTCGTCTTGCGGGTGCCGCCGATGTCCTGGATCTGCATTTCGCGCAGACGCCCGGCGAGCTTCTGCTCCTGCATCAAGCCGCCGATCTGGTTGATCTCGCAGCCGAGGCCGAGCACGACGACGTGGGAGAAATTCACGTGCCGCGCATAGCCGCCGAGCGTGCGGCGAAGCAGCGTCAGCGGCTCGTCCTGCGTCATGCCGCAGCCGGTCTTGTGCGTGAGTGCCACGACGCCATCCACATTGGGATAGTCGGCGAGCGGATCGTGGCCCGAGAACGGATTGCGCTTGAACACATCGGCGATGAGGCTCGCCACATGCGCACTGCAATTCACCGACGTCAGCAGCCCGATATAATTGCGCGTGGCGACGCGGCCATCGCTGCGCTTGATGCCCATGAAGGTTGCCGGCAGATCGAAATTCGGTGTCGGCTTCACATCGACGCCATAGGCATAATCGCGATCGAATTCGCCCATGCCGCAATTCTGCGTATGCACATGCTGGCCCGGCGCGATCGGCTGCGTCGCAAAGCCGATGATCTGGCCGTAGCGATAGATCGGCTCGTTCAAAGCGATCGGCCGGATCGCCACCTTGTGACCGGCGGGAATGCGCTCCGACGTGGTGACGCCCTTGGTGACCTCAACGCCCGGCAGCAGCGTGCTGCGCGCGATCAGCACGGCGTCGTCGGGATGCAGGCGGATGACGGGGGACGGAGACATTGGATTTCCTCGGGCGGCTTGTTGTTTGGAACGAGTCTAGCCCTATCGCAGGCCTATCGCCAAGCGTGCTCGTTCGCGCGGCGCCGAAGCGCCCGAGGTGTGAGCCGTTTTCCCCTCGCAACATGAGGAGAGGCAACGCGCCGCAAGGCGCAATGGGTGGAACTTGACGCAATCCGTTTCGCTGGATCGCCAGCGAAACCGCGATTGCGCAACGCCTTGGCGCGCCACCGCGACGTCTTTTTGGCCGAAGGACCGTTCTTCCGGGTACTGGGCGCTCTCCCACAGGAGAGCCATCCGGCAGGTCCCTGCCTTCGCCCGCACCGCGTCCAGCCGCGCAATAGCGGCAGAGCCCCGTAGTGGGCCCGGACGGCGACCCTCGACCACCCGAGTGCAGGAGGATGCGTGGTCCCCCTGCCCGCAGGCGTCGCATCCGGCTCCGCTTCACGACGTCTCTAGAAACGCCCCTCACGAACCGAACGGAGGGGATATTATTCCTGATCGAGAAACTGTCAAGGGGAGAAGGAATAATTTCTCGCGAACTTTTCCCTCCCCGGAGCGCAGCGAAAGGGGAGGGTGGATCGAAGCGAGCGTTCAGCAAGCTTCGAGACGGGTGGGGTCTATCCCCACGCTCCGACGCCACGCGGGGCTCCCCACCCGGTGCTACGCGCCACCCTCCCCACTGCGCGGCTACGCCGCTTGGGGGAGGGAAACCATTGGCCGCTCAGCTTCGCTCAGTTCTTGAACTTCGCCTGCCCCGATTTTCCGTCCGCCGTCTTCAACGTGATGCTGATCGACGCGCCCTTGGCGATGTCGGCCTTGGCTTCCCCCTTCAGCGTGTGCCCGGATGCCGTCAGCGGCAGCGTCTCGCGCGCGCTGCCGGCGGTGAGCATTGCCGAGCCGGTATAGCCGGTTGTCGATACTGCTTTGTTGGCATCGTCGAGGACGTGGAAGGTGATCACCTTGCCGGACGTCGTCATCTCCACATGGACACCGGCGACGTCCTCCATCGGGCCGCCATTCGGGCCCTTCTGGTGAACGTGCTGCGCCAGTGCCGGCGTAGCGAACAACAAGGCGGAAGCGACGAGCAGAATCTCCTTCATCAGTGGGCTCCTTCAGTGGTGTGGGCAGGTTTTGCGGCCACGGCATGCGTGGACTCGCGGCGGAACAGGATGTAGAGCGCCGGCAGAACCAGCAGCGTGAGGATGGTGGACGAGATGATGCCGCCGATCACCACCGTGGCCAGCGGACGCTGGACTTCGGCACCGGGGCCGGTGGCGAAGGCCATCGGCACGAAGCCCAGCGATGCCACGAGCGCGGTCATCAGCACCGGCCGCAGACGTGTCAGCGCGCCTTCGCGAACGGCCTCGACGATCTTCAACCCATCGGCGCGCAGACGCTCGATGAAGGTAATGATCACCAGACCGTTGAGCACGGCGACACCGGATAGCGCGATGAAGCCGATGCCGGCGCTGATCGACAACGGGATGTCGCGCAGCAGCAGCGCGGCGACACCGCCGGTGAGCGCCAGCGGCACGCCGCTGAACACCAGCGCCGCATCCGCTGCCGAACCGAGCGAGATGAACAGCAGCAGGAAGATCAGCGCCAACGCGACCGGAACGACGATGGTGAGGCGCTTGGTGGCAGAGACGAGCTGTTCGAACTGCCCGCCCCAGCCGATCCAGTAGCCGGCCGGGAGCTTCACCTTTTCGGCGATCTGCGCCTGCGCATCGCCCACGAAAGAGCCGAGATCGCGGCCGCGGACATTGGCCGACACCACGATACGGCGCTTGCCGTTTTCGCGGCTGATCTGGTTCGGGCCGGGCGCAACCGAAACCTCCGCCACGGCCGACAGCGGCGTGTAGCGCATCTGCGACAGCGGCGAGTTGGTGGTCAGGGACGCGCGTGTCGCGGTCGCTGCGGACGTTTCCGCAGCAGGCAACGGGATCGGCAGGTTTCTCATCGCCTCGGCATTCGAGCGCATTTGCTCGGGCAGACGAACGACGAGATCGAAGCGACGGTCGCCCTCGAAGACGAGGCCCGCGCTCTTGCCGCCGACGGCCGTCTCGACGACGCCCTGCACCTCCTGGACGCTGAGGCCGAGGCGCGACAGCGCCTCGCGATCCAGCTTCACGGTGAGCACGGGAAGGCCGCTCACCTGTTCCGTCTTGACGTCCGCAGCCCCTGGCACGGCGCGCAGGACGCTCTCCACCTTGCCTGCGGTTTCGAGCAGCTTGTCGAGATCGTCACCGAAGATCTTGATGCCGACATCGGCGCGCACGCCCGAGATCAACTCGTTGAAGCGCATCTGGATCGGCTGCGTCAGCTCATAGACATTGCCGGGCAGCAACTCGCCCTGCTTTTCCACCGCCGCGACCAGATCCGCCTTGCTGCGCTTGGGATCGGGCCACTGATCGCGTGGCTTCAGCATGATGATGGTATCAGCGACATTCGGCGGCATCGGGTCGGTTGCCACCTCCGAGGTGCCGAGCTTGGAGAACACTTCCTTCACTTCGGGCAATTCGAGTAGCTTCTTTTCCAGCCGCATTTGCATATCGACGCCCTGTGACAGGCTGGTGCCGGGAATGCGCATGGCGTGCATGGCCACATCGCCTTCATCGAGGCTCGGGATGAACTCGCCGCCCATGCGCGAGGCTGCATAGCCGGTGATCACCAACAGCGCGACGGCAGCGACGACCACCGCGCCGCGGAACCGGATCGCGATGCCGAGCAGCGGCAGATAGACGTGCCGCGCGCCGCGCATGAAGAAGTTCTCCTTCTCCGTGACCTTGCCGGTGACCAGCAGCGCGACGGCCGCGGGGACGAATGTCATCGACAGGATCGACGCGCCCGCCAGCGCCATCAGCACCGTCAGCGCCATTGGCGTGAACATCTTGCCTTCGACACCGGTGAGCGTGAGCACCGGCAGATAGACGACGGCAATGATCAGCGTACCAAGCAGGCTGGGCTTGATGACTTCCTTGGAGCCGGCCAGAATCGTGGCGAAGCGTTCTTCACGCGTCAGGAGTCGCCCCTGCTTCTGCTGTTCATGCGCGAGCAGACGCAGGCAGTTTTCGACGATGATGACGGCGCCGTCGATGATGATGCCGAAGTCGATGGCGCCGAGGCTCATCAGATTGGCGCTGACCTTGCTCTCCACCATGCCGCTGATCGTGATCAGCATCGAGAGCGGGATCACCAGTGCGGTCGCCACCGCGGCTTTGAAATTGCCGAGGATGAGGAACAGGATGACGATGACCAGCAACGCACCTTCGAGCAGGTTCTTCTCGACGGTCGCAATCGTCGCCTCGACCAGCGTGGTGCGGTCATACAGCACCCGCGCGAAAATGCCTTCGGGCAGCGACTTGCCGATTTCCTCCAGCTTCGCCGAAACGCGTTGCGAGACGGTGCGGCTATTCTCACCCATCAGCAGCATGGCGGTGCCGAGCACGGTCTCCTTGCCGTCGAGCGTGGCCGCGCCGGTGCGCAGATCGGTGCCGATCTGGACATCGG
>CALRZK010000102.1:0-8128 GCA_943372615.1 Bradyrhizobium ivorense
GCTGCGTGGCGGAAGCACGATGCGGTGGCGCTGATCGAGGATGGCGCGCGCGTCCCCGGCCTGCTGGTCGATCAGGGAGAGGCCGACAATTTCCTGAGCGAGCAGCTCAAACCTGAATTGCTGCAACGCGCTTGCGAGGCCGCCGGCATTCCGCTGACACTGCGCCGCCAGCCCGGCTATGATCACAGCTACTATTTCATCTCGACCTTCATGGCCGATCACCTGCGCTGGCACGCCGCCCGCCTGAAGGCCTGATCACTGCGCTTGCGGTGCGCCGTAATTCGGCGCCAGCAGGCGATTGCGCGCGAGATAGCTGACGGCGCGCGACCAGGATTCATCCGTGTTTCCGCGGAAATCGGCGTTCATCTGCGTCACCAGCCGCCCCGTATGCGCACTTCGCAGATAGATCGTCATATTGAGAATGAGATTGGAGATCTTCTGCACCGTGCCGGTAACGGCAAGATCGGCACCGATCTGCTGCGCCATCTGCACATCACAGCCGCCACAGGCCTGCAGATTCTTCTCGTGCGCCGCAGCATTGACGCTTGTCATGTCCAGCACGTCGAAACGGCCCGATTTCCTGACAGCGTCACGCAACTGAGAACTGATCAGCAACAGCCGTTCGTGCTCATCGTTTCTGGGCCCCTTTAGCTCGCCATCGAGACTCGTATCGAGCAATTCGAAGTCGAACACCGCGATCTTTGGCTCTGCACAGTGCGCCGCGGTCGCAGTCGTGAGCAGCAGTCCGGCAATTATTAACGCTCTCATCGCACACCTCGCATCATTAAAATGCAACGCGCCCGGGAAATCTCAGGTTGCAAGCTACGCCAATTAAGTCATGTTTCAAGCCAAGAAGCCCCTCACCGATGCAAAACCGGGAGGGAGCATCGGGAGGATACATGATTGGGTGGTTGATCGGCGCGCTCGCTGTGTGCGCCGTGATGTCCCCTGCTCTGGCCGCCGATCCCGTCACAATCGGCATCGGCTATCTCGGCCAGGCAGGCGTCAAGGCAACACTCTCTTTCGTCGAACTGCCATCAGAGGATGATGGCATCGCCGGCGCGCGGCTGGCGATTGCGGATAACAACACCACCGGAAAGTTTCTGAACCAGCAGTTCAAGCTCGACGATGTCCGCCTGAAGGAAGGCGAAGACCCGGCCAGGGCGGCCCGCGAACTCGCAACGCGCAACGCCTTCATCATCGCCGATCTGCCTCCCACTGCCCTGCTACAGGCCGCAGACGCCGTGCGCGAAAGCGGCACCGTACTGTTCAATGCAGGCGCACCCGATGATCGGCTGCGCGATGCCGATTGCCGCGCCAATGTGATTCACGTCGCACCGGCGCGCTCCATGCTCGCCGACGCGCTGGCGCAATATCTGGTGTGGAAGCAATGGAAGCGCTGGCTTCTTGTCACCGGCTCGCATGACAGTGACAAGCTCGAAGCTGACGCCTATCGCCGCGCCGCCGCACGCTTCGGCGCCAAGATCGTGCAGGAGCGTGTCTTCGAGGACACCGGCGGCGCGCGACGGACCGATAGCGGTGTCGCGCTGATCCAGAAACAAATCCCTGTCTTCACCCAGCAGGCCCCCGCCTATGACGTGCTCATCGCGGCCGACGAGAGTGAGGTGTTCGCATCCTATCTGCCCTATCGGACCTGGGATGCGCGGCCGGTGGCGGGATCGGCGGGGCTGCGGCCGACCAGTTGGGATGCCGCGCAGGACCAGTGGGGCGCGATCCAGCTGCAGAACCGGTTCATGAAACTCAACTCACGCCGCATGACGGCGCTGGACATGCAGGCCTGGCTCGCCACCCGCATGATCGGCGAAGCTGCGTCCCGAACCAATTCCGGTGAAGGCAAGGCCATCCTCGCCTTCCTGAAGTCGCCTGAGTTCTCGATCGCCGGCTTCAAGGGCCAGCGCCTGACCATCCGTGACTGGAACCTGCAATTGCGGCAGCCGATCCTGCTGGTGGATGGGCGCATGGTGGTTTCAGTCTCGCCGCAGGAAGGCTTCCTCCATCAGGTCTCCGAACTCGACACCCTCGGGATCGATCGCCCCGAAAGCAAATGCAGGCTGCAATGATGATGCGTTCGGCAATGATACGCGGCTTTTACATGGTCAGTATCGCCGCATGGCTCGGCGCGATGACGCCGGCTTCGGCGTTCCTCGCTTATGTCTCCAACGAGAAGAGCAACACCGTCTCCGTGATCGACACGGATAGCTGGACCGTCACCGCCACCATCAAAGTCGGCCAGCGCCCGCGCGGCATCGAGCTGACGCGTGATGGCAAATCCGTGCTGGTCGCCGTCGGCGATGACGACACCGTGCAGGTGATCGACGTCGCCAGCCGCAAGGTCATCGATTCCCTACCATCCGGCCCCGATCCCGAACTGTTTACGCAGGATGCTGCCGGCAAGGTTCTCTATATCGCCAATGAGAACGACAACACCGTCACCATCGTCGATATCGAAAAGCGGGCACGTATCGGCGATGTGCAAGTCGGTGTCGAACCCGAAGGCATGGCGATCAGCCCGGATGGCAAGATCCTGATCAACACCTCCGAAACCACCAACATGGCGCATTTCATCGACACCACGACGCGCGAGATCGTCGCCAATGTGCTGGTGGATGCGCGCCCACGTTATGCGGAATTCAAGCGCGACGGATCGGAGCTCTGGGTCTCGTCAGAGATCGGCGGTACCGTATCGGTGATCGATCCAGCCAAGCGGGCCGTCATCCACAAGATCGAATTCGAGATCCCCGGCCTGCGGCGCGAAGCGATCCAGCCGGTCGGCATTGGCATGACCAAGGATGCCAAGACCGCTTTTATCGCACTCGGCCCCGCCAATCGCATCGCCGTGGTCGATGTGGCGAGCCGCAAGGTGACGAAATATCTGCTGGTCGGCCAGCGCGTCTGGCATGTCGCTTTCACGCCGGACGAAAAGTATCTGCTCACGACGAACGGCGTCTCCAACGATGTCTCGGTGATCGACGTTGCCGCGCAAAAAGTGATCAAGACCATTCAGGTTGGCGAACTGCCCTGGGGCGTCGCCATGGCACGGCCATGAGCGCGGTCGCTATGGAGTATGTCGCGCCGCCCATGCAGGCGCCGGAGCTGCCTGTATCAGCGGCACCTGCTCTGACAGTTACAGGCGTCAGCCATGCCTATGCCGACCGGCGCGCCTTGACGGATGTCTCGTTCGACATTGCGCCAGCGCGGTTCACGGCCCTGCTCGGCCTCAATGGCGCGGGCAAGAGCACGCTGTTCGCATTGATCACCCGATTATTCGCCGTGCAATCCGGGCGGATCGGCGTGTTCGGCCACGACATCAGCCGCAATCCCGGCGATGCGCTGCGGGCGCTTGGCGTCGTGTTCCAGCCGCGCACACTCGATCTCGAACTCTCGGTGTTGCAGAACCTGCTCTATCACGCCGCTCTGCAAGGCATTCCAAGACGTGATGCCCGCCTGCGCAGCGGTGACGTATTGGAGCGTATCGGCCTTGCAGATCGCGCGAACAGCAAGGTGCGGGCACTCTCCGGCGGGCAGATGCGCCGCGTCGAGATCGCGCGCGCCTTGCTGCATCGACCGCGATTATTGTTGCTCGATGAAGCAACCGTCGGCCTTGATGTGCAGGCGCGTGCCGACATTATCGGACATGTGCGGACATTGGTCGCGGATCACGGTCTCGGCGTATTGTGGGCGACGCATCTGCTGGACGAGGTCTCCGCGCAGGACGATCTCGTCGTGCTCCACCATGGACGCGTTCTTGCGCGAGGCCCGGTGTCGCGTATCCTGAACGAGACCGGCGCTGCCGATCTCGTCACTGGTTTCCGTCGCATGACCGCAGTAACTGATCGCGGAAGCGCGCCATGAGCACGACCGCGATCACATCGGCCCCTGCCCGACTTGGCATCAGCGCCTACATCACCTGCCTCAACGGCATCCTGTGGCGCGAATCCCTGCGCTTCCTGCATCAGCGCGAACGTTTCGTTTCAGCGCTGGTGCGGCCACTGGTCTGGCTCTTCATTTTTGCGGCCGGATTTCGTCAGGTGCTCGGCATCTCAATCATCCCGCCCTACGACACCTATATCCTTTACGAGGTCTATATCGCGCCCGGCCTGATCGCGATGATCCAGCTTTTCAACGGCATGCAATCGTCGCTGTCCATGGTCTATGACCGTGAAACGGGCAACATGCGCACATTGCTGGTCAGCCCACTGCCGCGCTGGTTTCTGCTGCTCTGCAAACTCCTCGCCGGGACGCTGGTGTCGCTGTTGCAGGTCTATGCGTTTCTGCTGATCGCATGGTTCTGGGATATTGCACCGCCGCCGGTCGGCTATGTCACGGTGCTGCCCGCCCTGGTTCTCTCCGGATTGATGCTCGGTTCGCTTGGCATGTTGATCTCTTCGGGGATCCGCCAACTCGAGAATTTCGCGGGCGTCATGAATTTCGTGATCTTCCCGATGTTCTTCGCGTCCTCGGCGCTCTATCCGCTGTGGCGGGTGCAGGAGGGCAGCCCGATGCTCTATTATGTCTGCCTGTTCAATCCATTTACACACGCGGTCGAACTGATCCGGTTCGCGCTGTACGACAAGATGAACTGGCTTTCGCTCGCGGTGGTGGCTGGCTGCACGCTCGTTTTCACTCTTGGAGCCATCATGGCTTACGATCCCGGCCGCGGCTTCGCGCGCCGTGTGCCCACGGGAGGCGAAACATGAGATTGAGAGTGGCGACAGTCGCAGCAGTCACGCTGCTTTCAACGGGCCTCGTTCAAGCCGCCGATCCCCGCTATCCGGACTGGCCCTGCGTGCAAGCAAAGGTGCCCGAGATCTCGCTCACCGCCGTCTGGGCGGGCCCGCCCATTGACGATGTTGCAAGCACCTGGAAAGACAGTGCCGAGATCGTCGCGCTCGTGGAGCAACTGGCCGCGCGCCGAATTCCTATCGAGCAGGCACAGAAGGCTGTGACCGACTTTCTCGCCAAATCGAGCGACAAGACGAAGGCTGGCAAACTTATTTTCGCGGGCCTGTTCGACAGCCTCAACGCACAACGATCTGCCGTCTTGATCGGGCTGGAACGCGTGATGCGGAAGCAACGCGAGGCCGTCGAGAAGATCCGAACCGATACGGCCGCCCTGCAGAGCATCCAGAGCGCGGCATCGCCCGATCAGGCCAAGATCGACGAATTGAACAATCAGGTTCTGTGGGAAGCCCGCATCTTCGACGATCGTCGTCGCGTCGTCACTTTCGTTTGCGAAGTCCCGACCATCATCGATCAGCGGCTCTTCGCACTCAGCCGGACCATTCAACAGGAAATGGAATAGCGCACTACTTCCTTGCTGCTCTCGGCTCCGGCTGTGCGTCTTCGAGTGGAAGATGGGCTTTTTCCCAGCCATCCGTTCCCTCAGGAAACCAGGCGACATTGCTGTAGCCATCGGACAAGGCGCGCTTCGCCGCGTTCCACGACATCCAACAATCGGCCTGGCAATAGATCACGAGCAACGCGTCGCGCTTGCCCTGAGCAGCTCGCGTCAGGCCATCGCGAAAATACGTTTCCGTCTCCGCTGCCAGCTTCCCGTAGCCGGTATCGACCAGCCACAAGCTGCCGGGAATGTTGTGACGTGGCTTGTCGCGCCACACGGTCCCGGGCGGCAGATTGGCCGGCTTTGGTGGACGGGGCATCACATCGATGAACACGCCACGCTTCCCGCGCCAGATCGCCTCGGCCTCCGCCGTCGTCAAGACACGTCCGCCGCGCAAGGTCGGCGGTGTCGGCGCGCGATAGTCTTCGGTGCGATAGGTCTCCGGTTCGACGACCGTTTCCTGCGCGCCGCTCGTCGTGCTCACCAAGAGCGTCACGGCGAGCAAGGCAGCGACGCGCCGGATCACGGCGATTTCGCTGCGGATTCCGCGCCGATCGGGCGATTGTTCTCGTCGAGCAGCGGCACGCCGAAATCGAGCAGCACCTTGTTGATCGCCGGCTGGTTTTCCTGGATCAGACGATTGAGCAGGCGCTTCCAGTTCTGGTCCGCAGCGCGGACGCCCATGCCGATGCGGTAAACCATGCGCGGCCCCGTCGTCTCCTTGACCAGCGGCGTGACATGCAACGGCGGATCAGCGGTCTTGGCGTAGAAGCCCGCCATCGGCCCCCACAGCACGGCCGCATCGATATTCCCCGCTGTCAGATCCTTGATCATGGCGATGGCCGAGGAATCGATCCGCGTATCGATCACCAGCGGATAGGGCTTTGCATTCACCATCAATCCATTGACGGCCATATTCGTCGCCGGCGGCGTACCGGCCACGATTCCGATGTGTTTGTCCTTCAGCTTGGCGTCTTCGAGCGTCGTGACATCTTCGAGGCCAGAGCCGCGCTTCGACACCAGCGCATAGGATGTCCGGTAATAGGGATTGGTCCCCTGCGCGATATCATCCCCCTGTGGAAAGCCCATGATGACATCGCAGCGATGGGCGCCGAGGGTCATTCGTACGAAGCCGGTGGCCTGCGGGAAGAAGACATAGTCCAGCTTCTTCTGCAGTTTCGCCGCGAATAACTCCGCGAGCTTGTTTTCAAAACCTTCGCCTTTCTCGTTGGAGAACGGCATGTTGCGCGGATCTGCGCAGACGCGCAGCACTTGCGGGTCGATCAGTTCGACCGAAAGGTCCCCGGTTGGCGGCGGCGCCGGCTGCGCACGCACAATAGACAGGCTTCCAAGAAGCAATGCGCCGGCGACGATTGTGGTTATCCGATTGAGCCGTCTAGCATTGCGTGACATGCGTTACCCGCGATTGCGCTTCACATTGCATCCTTGACTGCGGCGGAGGCTATGCTTCTCAATTTCGACGTGCAAGATACAAATCCAATCCGCCGATGTTGCGGCGCATTCATGCCGCGCGGATCGTGAGGAGAGATGCATGCGGTTCTGCATTGCGATGCTCGCCACATTCGCAGCGCTAGTCGTGATCGCGCCTGGACATGCGCAGGAGAAGACTCTTGCGATCAGCGAGGTCGCACCCGGCGTTTTCATGCATGAAGGCCGCATCGCATTGATGTCGTCGGACAATGACGGCGCCATCGCCAATATCGGCTTCATCATCGGCGATCAGGCCGTCGCCGTGATCGACACCGGCGGCAGTGTCCGCGAAGGGCGACAACTGCTGGCAGCGATCCGTGCGCGCACCGACAAGCCGATCCGCTACGTCATCAACACCCACGGCCATCCCGACCATATGTTCGGCAATGCCGCCTTTGTTGCGGAGGGAACGGAATTCGTGGGGCACAAACGGCTACCACAGGCGCTGGCTTCGCGAGGCCCTTTCTATCTCGAAGCGTTCGAGCGCAGCATGGGCCGTGAACTGATGAGGGATGTGCGCATCGTGCCGCCCACTCAACTGGTCGATGGGTCGCTGACGCTCGATCTCGGCGGGCGACGCATTATCGTCAAAGCATGGCCGGTCGCCCATAGCGACAGCGACGTCACGGTGCTTGATACCACATCGAAGACGCTGTTTGCAGGCGACCTCGTCTTTCTCCGCCATGTTCCGGTGGTCGATGGCAGCCTCAAGACCTGGCTCACAATCCTCGACGATCTCGCCGCAATGCCCGCCGAACGCGTCATCCCCGGTCATGGACCTGTCAGCCCTTGGCCGGACGCCCTCGCCACCGAGCGGCGCTATCTCGGCGCGCTCGCTTCCGATATCCGCCGCGACGTCACTGACGGCAAACCGATCGCGACCTCAGCGAGCCACGCGGCCACCAGCGAGCGCGGCACATGGGAACTGTTCGATGACTACAATGCCCGCAACGCAACTGCAGCATATCAGCAATTTGAGTGGGAATAAGCGCGCAACGCGCTAGGATGGCTTGCGTCGTTTCCCTTGGTGAGGATTGTGCCATGCCGGGAATTCCTCTTCGCAATGCCTGTATCGCGGTCTGTCTCGGGATACTCGCCGGCCCCTTGTCCGCGGCGGAGAAGGACGATCCGTGGCCCGGCCTCGTGCAGGATATCTTTGACAGCAAGCCGATGAATGATGGCGGTGCGATGATCGCGCTGGAAATGCCGTCACGTGCAGAAGATGCGGCGATCGTTCCGGTGACGTTACGGATCAAACCGGCATCGGATCCAGCT
>CALRZK010000103.1:0-8122 GCA_943372615.1 Bradyrhizobium ivorense
CGGGGGGAGGGACGGGGAGAGGGGGGGCCACAAGCGACGTCCCCCGGGGTCCCCCCTCCCCCCAAGGGGGGAGGGAGCGCATCGAGCGCGGCGCATCTCAACGGACCAGTTCACAGCGATCGCGTAGGCCTGACACCCGCAGCTCTCGCCAAGGCCCGCGCAGAGGCAGCACGCAACACGCCGATTAAGCGCGATGGCTACAAGACGATCCGCAGCCACGCCGACCTCGACACATGGATCGCGCGCATTCTCGATACCGGCCATGTTGCATTTGAGGCCAAAGCGAGTTCGATCGATCCGATGCAGGCCGATATCATCGGCCTCGCCCTCGCGCTCGGCTCGAACGATGCCGCTTACATCCCCTTCGCGCATCGCCAGTCCGGTGACGGCGCCGGGCTGTTTGCGGCCGATCTCGAACCCGATCAGCTCAAGACCGCCGATGTGCTGGAAGCGCTGAAGCCGCTGCTGGAAACACCCGGCCTGCTGAAGATCGGCTTCAACATCAAATTCACGGCGGTGTTGCTCGCCCAGCACGGCGTCACCCTGCGCAATCATGACGATGTGCAGTTGATGTCCTATGCGCTCGATGCCGGGCGCAACGCGCATGGGCTGGAAGCGCTGGCGGATAGCTGGCTCGGCCATGCCGTACTCACCCACGGCGAGATCATCGGCTCCGGCAAGGGCAAGCTCACTTATGAGCAGGTGAAGATCGACCGCGCCACCGAATATGCGGCCGAAGATGCGGATGTGCTGCTGCGTCTGTGGACCGTGCTGAAGCCGCGCCTCGCCGCGGAGCAGATGAACACGGTCTATGAGACGCTGGAGCGGCCGCTGATCTCGGTGCTGGCACGGATGGAACGCCGCGGCATTTCCATCGATCGCCAGGTGCTCTCAAAACTCTCCGCGGATTTCGCGCAGACGGCTGCGCGGATCGAAGCGGAGATCAAGGAGATCGCCGGCGAAGACCTCAATATCGGCAGCCCGAAGCAGCTCGGCGATGTGCTGTTCGGCAAGATGGGCCTGCCCGGCGGCTCGAAGACAAAGACCGGTGCGTGGTCGACGTCGGCGCAGGTACTGGATGAACTGGCCGAACAGGGCCACGAGTTCCCGCGCAAAATTCTCGAATGGCGGCAGGTATCAAAACTGCGCTCGACCTATACAGATGCGCTACCAAACTACGTGCATCCGCAAACGCATCGTGTTCATACGACCTATGCGCTCGCCGCGACGACCACAGGCCGCCTCTCATCGAACGAACCGAACTTACAGAACATTCCGGTGCGCACCGAAGACGGACGAAAAATCCGTCGCGCTTTCGTGGCGAGCGAAGGCCACAAGCTGGTTTCAGCCGACTATTCGCAGATCGAACTGCGTCTGCTGGCAGAGATCGCCGATATCCCGGTGCTGAAGCAGGCGTTCCAGGACGGGCTCGACATTCACGCCATGACCGCGTCGGAAATGTTCGGCGTGCCGGTGAAAGACATGCCGGCCGAAGTGCGCCGCCGCGCCAAGGCGATCAATTTCGGTATCATTTATGGCATCTCCGCCTTCGGTCTCGCCAATCAGCTCGGCATTCCGCGTGAGGAAGCCTCCGCCTACATCAAGAAGTACTTTGAGCGCTTCCCCGGCATCCGCGCCTACATGGACCAGACGCGCGATTTCTGCAGGGAGCATGGCTATGTGACAACGTTGTTCGGCCGCAAGTGTCACTATCCCGAGATCAAAGCGAGCAATCCGTCTGTGCGCGCCTTCAACGAACGCGCGGCGATCAACGCACGCCTGCAGGGCACCGCAGCGGATATCATTCGCCGCGCCATGAGCCGTATGGAAGATGCGCTGGCCGAGAAGAAGCTGTCAGCAAAAATGCTGCTGCAGGTGCATGACGAACTGATCTTCGAAGTGCCCGACGATGAAGTCGCAGCAACATTGCCAGTGGTCCAGCACGTGATGCAGGACGCGCCGTTCCCGGCGGTTCTGCTGTCAGTGCCGCTGAATGTGGACGCGCGGGCTGCGGATAATTGGGAAGAAGCGCATTAGTTCTAGGCAGGCATCGACGCGCCGAAGCAAATGGTCTCCCTCCCCGGAGCGAAGCGAAGGGGGAGGGTCCGCCGATAGGCGGGGGTGGGGTCTATCACCACGGTAGAACGGAGTTTGGGGAAGCACCCCACCCGTCTCGAACGCTTCGCGTTCGATCCACCCTCCCCACAGCGCAGCTTCGCCGCTTGGGGGAGGGAGAAGATCAATCCAGCTTTACCTCAAACCCGCGCTGCACCGCCGGACGAGCCATCAATTGCTCATACCAGCGCTTCACGTTCGGGAAATCCTCCAGCGACACTTTGTGGCGCGGGTGGCGCCAGGCCCAGCCAAGAATGGCGAAATCGGCGACCGACAGCGCACCCGCAACGAATTCGTGGTCCTTCAGACGGCGATCGAGCACGCCATACAACCGGCGCGTCTCATCCGAAAAGCGCTTGAGGCCATAGGCGCGGTCCGTCTCGTTCTCCAGCGCGATGAAATGATGCACCTGGCCGGGCATCGGGCCGAAACCGCCCATCTGCCACATCAGCCATTCCAGCACCGGGATGCGGTCACCGAGCGACTTTGGCAGGAATTTGCCGGTCTTCTCGCCGAGATAGAGCAAAATGGCGCCCGATTCGAACACTGAGACCGGCTTACCATCCGGCCCGTCGGGATCGACGATGGCCGGGATCTTGTTGTTCGGGTTAATCTTGAGGAATTCCGGCTTCTGCTGCTCGCCCTTGGCGATGTTCACCGGGAACACCTTGTAAGGCAGGCCCATTTCCTCCAGCGCCACGGAGATCTTGCGGCCGTTCGGCGTATTCCAGGTGTGAAATTCGATGGTCATGCGTATTCCTTCCCGATTTTTCCCAACCTGTATCATCGTCCGCCCGCCCCGCAAATGACGGCTGTTGAAGAGCCCCCTTCCGGTCTGGCCTATCTGCTCCCAGGCCGGTAAATTGCCGCGGTTTACCTGAAAGAGAGATCGCCTTGTCCAACACAACCGCCCGCGCCCGCCTGCATGAGATCATTCGCGACCGTTCATTCGGTTATGGCGAGATCACGCTCGCTTCGGGCCGCAAGAGCAATTTCTACTTCAACCTCAAGCCCACCATGTGCGACCCGGAAGGCGCGGCACTGCTGGCCGAACTGACCTATGAGGCGCTCAAGGACGACAAGCTCGATTATGTCGGCGGCCTGGAGATGGGCGCGGTGCCGCTGGCCGGCGCACTGGCGCAGCTGTCCTGGATGAAGGGCGCACCGATCGGCGCCTTCTTCGTGCGCAAGAAGCCGAAGGAACACGGCGCACGCCTCGCCATTGAAGGCCTCACCAAGACCGAGAGCCTCAAAGGCAAGCGCATCGTCATTGTCGAGGATGTCACCACCACCGGCGGCTCTGCCGTGAAGGCGCTCGATGCCGTGCGCGAAGCCGGCGCGGAAGTGGCACTGGTGTTCACCATGGTCGATCGTGACGAGGGCGCCAGCGAGACTTTCGCGCAGGCCGGTGTGCCATTTCGCTCACTGTTCAAGGCATCGGAATTCTTGAAAGCTTGATCATCGGCGGCCTCTCTACGAGACCGGTTTCGGCTCAGTGAAAGGCCTGCTCTTGTATCGTTTCGCTTCCCTCGCGCTCTGCATCGCCGCCCTTAGCTTCATGCCCGACACCGCATATGCGGCCGACGGGCTCGACGGCGCAAAACTGTCGATGCTTTGGGCGCTGCCTTTCGCCGGCATGCTGATCTGCATCGCCACCGGGCCAGTGCTTTATCCGCATGTCTGGGAACATCACTACGGCAAGTTTGCCGCCTTCTGGGCTGCGCTGGTCATCGTGCCGCTGTGGTTGACCACCGGCACGACGACGGTGACTCACACACTCGCCCATACGGCGCTGATGGAATACCTGCCATTCATCCTGCTGCTGCTGGCCCTGTTCACCGTGTCAGGCGGCATCTATCTGCAGGGCAACCTCCATGACAGCGTGTTTACGAACACTGTGCTGCTCGCTTTCGGCACGCTAATGGCCAGCGTGGTCGGCACCACCGGCGCGTCGATGATCCTGATCCGGCCGCTGCTGCGCGCCAATGACGACCGCCGCTACAATGTCCATGTGGTCGTGTTCTTCATCTTCCTGGTCTCGAATATCGGCGGCTCGCTGTCCCCGCTCGGCGATCCACCGCTGTTTCTCGGCTTCCTGCGCGGCGTCGATTTCTTCTGGACCACAAAACACATCTTCCCGGATACGCTGCTGGTCGCCGGCATCGTGCTGGTGATCTTCATGGTGCTGGACATCTATCTGCATCGCCGCGAAGGCAAGGCGCCGCTGGCCGACCCGACGCCGGATTCGCCGTTGCATCTGCATGGCAAGGTCAATTTGCTGCTGCTGCTGGTGATCATCGGCGCGATCCTGATGAGCGGAAGCTGGAAGCCCGGCATCTCGTTTACCGTGCTCGGCACGCCGGTCGAATTGCAAAACCTGCTGCGCGATGTGATCCTCGTCGTCGTCACCTTCGCCTCGCTGGCGCTGACGAAGTCCGAACATCGCAAGGCCAACGAGTTCAAGTGGGGCCCGATCGAGGAAGTGGCGATCCTGTTCGCCGGCATCTTCATCTGCATCGTGCCTGTAATGGCCATGCTGCAGGCCGGCACCAACGGCCCGTTCGCGCCGCTGGTGGCGCTGGTCAGCCACGCTGATGGCACGCCGAACAACGCCGCCTATTTCTGGCTCACCGGCATCCTCTCATCATTCCTCGACAATGCGCCGACCTATCTCGTCTTCTTCGAGCTGGCCGGCGGCGATGCAAAGGCATTGATGACGTCCGGAGCCGCGACATTGGCCGCGATTTCCGCCGGCGCCGTCTTCATGGGCGCGAACACCTATATCGGCAATGCACCGAACTTCATGGTCTATGCCATCGCGCGCGATGCCGGCGTGAAGATGCCGAGCTTCTTCGGCTACATGCTGTGGTCCGGCGCCGTTCTGATCCCGGTCTTCCTGCTCGCGACCTGGGTGTTTTTCCTCTGACGCAGCGTTTGGTTACCTTGCATTTACCATAACCGCCTAGCGTCGCGGCCAAACCGGGATGCTGCGATTCCGGCGTTTGGTCCTGCGGTCGCGGAGCTTGGCGTTGCGTCACAAAGTTGAAATTTCGCGCCGATCTGTTGTCGCCATCGGCCTCGCGGCCTGTGTTGCGCTTGCGCCGCAGAGTGTGTCGGCTCAAGGCTTTTTCGATTTCCTGTTCAATGGCGGCCAACCGCAGAAGCAGCAGCCACAGCGCCGCGGCGGACCACCGCCACAAAACGACTTTTTCTCCGATCCATTCGGTCTGAACACACCGCAAGATGCGCCGCAGCCACAGCGTAGCGCGTCCAGCGGTGGCTCCGGCGCCGCGTTCTGCGTGCGGACTTGCGACGGCAAATATTTTCCGCTGACCCGCGGCGGCGCCAGCCCCGTACAGATGTGCCAGGCCTTCTGCCCGGCCTCGCCGACAAAAGTGATGTTCGGCAGCAATATCGATTACGCGACGTCATCGGCGGGCGAACGCTATGCCGATCTCGCCAACGCCTTCGCCTATAGGAAAGCGCTGAAAGCCGACTGCACCTGCAATGGCCGCGATCCCGCCGGGCTCGCACCGATCGATCTCACGCTCGACACCTCACTGCGTCCCGGCGATGTGGTCGCCACCACCAATGGCCTGGTCGCATTCAACGGCATGCGCACCGGCAACACCCAGGCGGCCGAGTTCACGCCGGTATCGTCCTATCCCGGCCTCACATCCGACGTCCGCGCCCGCCTCGGTGAAATGAAGGTCGCCCCGGTTGCAGCCGAGACGATCACCGACGAAGCGCCGATGGCCGAGACGCCGCGCGAAGTCGCGCCATTGCCGGCAACGACCATTGCGCCGAAACGGACGCCGGTTCAGGGCGCCAAGCGCGCCGAGGCCAATTAAGCAGACAGGCCATCATCGCCCGATGATGACGCCCACCACATTTGTCGCTGACAAATACTTCTGCTCGATCTCCGCCCGCGCTGCTGCGCGGTTCTCCGCCGTCAGCAAGCCGCGCATCTCGGCCAAGATCATCCAGCAATAGCCCCACCAGTCGGTAAGCATGCCGTCGTCGCCGACCAGATCGTAGCCCTGCCCGGCCGCGAAGCTGCGCGCATTGGCCTCGTCGAGTTGATCGAGCCAGGCATGATCCTCGAGCGAGAACAGATCGTCGCTGACATCATCGGTTGTGTAACCCCACACCGACAGGCACACCGCGTTGAATTCGCGGTCGATCTGATCGTCATCCACGGGATAACGACGAGCACTAAGATGCAGGCGGGTCAGCGATCGCGCGAAATCGGCGATCCGGGTCAGCGCAAACTGGTTGTAGGCAATGCTGGACATGGCAGGCCTTGCAAGCGTTGGTAGGGATCTTCGAATCGGACGTTACATCAAACGCTTGCAAATTTGTTCTTTATTTGTTCTTATTGATTAACACTTCCTTGTCATCCCGGCGAACGCCGGGATCCATAACCTCCGACGACATGTAGCTGGATGAGCGATGCTCCAATCGCGTTCCTATTTCGTCTACATCCTCGCGAGCGGCCGAAACGGCACGCTGTATATCGGCGTGACCAATAATATTCATCGCCGGATGGCGGAGCACCGCTCTGGTAAAGGCTCGGAATTCGTCAAGAAATACGGTGTCTTCAGACTGATTTACGTCGAAAAATGTGAGTCAGTCATTGATGCGATCACGCGTGAAAAGCAGCTAAAAAACTGGAAGCGTGACTGGAAGATCGAACTGATCGAGCGCGATAATTCCGATTGGAGCGATCTTTCTGGATTGCTTTGAGCTCGGAGGTTATGGGTCCCGGCGTTCGCCGGGACGACATCCGCCATCTTCTGCCCAAAACCAAAGCATAACCATGGCAAAACCTCCGCACCGCGGTGGGTTTCCGACCACCACTGAATGAGCGTATGCTTCCGCGCCGCGCCACAGATCAGGATGACCAGTTTGTCAGACCAGTCCACGCCAGCACAATTCCAGCCCCAGAATGCTCCGATCGACGAGTTGCTGCTCGCCGAAATCAAGAGCGCCATTCTCGTCAAGCTGACATTGGGCATTGGCAAGGAAGCCTCCTTCGCCACCAAGCATGATTGGTACAAGGCCGCAGCCCTGACGCTGCGCGACCGTATCGTGCATCGCTGGCTGCTGTCCGAGAAAGAGAGCTACGACGCCGGCCGCAAGCGGGTCTATTATCTCTCGCTCGAATTCCTCATCGGCCGCCTGTTCACCGACGCGCTGAACAATATGGGCCTGCTGCCGGTGTTTCGTGCCGCGCTGGAAGATCTTGGCGTCGGCCTCGACGAGCTGCGCAAATGCGAGCCCGATGCAGCGCTCGGCAATGGCGGGCTCGGCCGTCTCGCCGCCTGCTTCATGGAGAGCATGTCGACCCTTGCCATTCCCGCTTATGGCTATGGCATCCGTTACGATTTCGGCCTGTTCAAGCAGATCATCTCGAAGGGCTGGCAGAAGGAATATCCGGACGAGTGGCTGAGCTTCGGCAATCCGTGGGAGCTGCCGCGGCCGGAGGTCGTCTATCACATCCATTTCGGTGGCCACACCGAGGTGGTCGATGACGCCAAGGGTCATCAGCGCACCGTCTGGCATCCCGGCGAGACCGTGGAAGCCGTGGCCTATGACACGCCCATCGTCGGTTGGCGCGGCCAGCATGTGAATGCGCTGCGTCTGTGGTCGGCGCGCGCGCCGGATCCGCTGCGGCTCGACGTGTTCAATTCGGGCGACTATGTCAGCGCCAGCGCCGAACAGTCGCGCGCCGAGGCGATCTGCAAATTCCTCTATCCCAACGACGAAAGCGCCGCCGGCCGTGAATTGCGGCTGCGGCAGGAATATTTCTTCGTCTCCGCCTCGCTGCAGGATCTCGTCAAGCGGCACATGGAGTCCGAAGGCAATCTGCGCGGCCTCGCCAACAAGGCGGCGGTGCAGATGAACGACACGCATCCGAGCCTCGCCATCGCCGAGCTGATGCGCATCCTGATCGATGTCCACAACATGCGCTGGGATGCCGCCTGGCAGATTACCAATGCGACGC
>CALRZK010000104.1:0-8119 GCA_943372615.1 Bradyrhizobium ivorense
GACAAGATTGCTGCCGAGATCGACACGATAGCTGTCACTCGCACATCGCAGGTCGATCGCGAGCTGCGAGCCGCTGCTTCCGACCGAATACTTGCCTTTGCATCGCAAACGTTCCTGCGAGCCATTAGCGAGCGAGATTGCGCCGGTTCCACTCCATGCTCCGGCGAGCCCTGCGAATGCCCGCGAATCCGCCTGCGCTTGAGGCGCGACGGTAAGCAGGGCTCCGAACAAAATGCCACCAAACTTCATCTTCGCGAGTGAGATCTCCATAGAATTCCTTTCTTCTCCACGGCTGATCGCCGAATTCACTTCTGGTGAAGACGACGCGTACGATTACATCTCGCGTGCGCCTCCTCGGCCGGGTCAGGCGCCCCCCTTCAATCAAGCGGCTGATCGTCGTCCGTCGACGGTTCAGATTTAGGCGTGCAGATGTCACCATCGTCGTCATCGCACGGCCGCGGCTTTTCCGACTGAGCCTGCGCCTTTTCGCAGTCCAGTCCGCCCTGATCGATTGGAACCATCATCGGTCGCCTCCTTTTCGCATTTTTTTACCTCGACATCAGGATCGGGACGCTCGCATCCCGCAACACACGGATCGTTGTCCCGCCGAAGAGCAACCTCGTTGCTCTGGCGTGGCCGTACGCCCCCATGATCAGCATGTCGGCACTGAAGCGCTCGGCCTCCGCAAGGATTTGGGAGGCGACCTGCCTATCGTCGGGCTTCAGGATTTGCAGGGCCGCACGCACACCGTGGCGAGCGAGATACGTCCTGAGCTCTATTCCGGGCAGATCGTCCTCATCAACAACGACGATCTCGACTGCATCTGCATCGCGGAGAAGCGGCAAGCCTGCGGTTACCGCGCGACGGGCTTGCATGCTCGCATTCCAAGCTATCGCGATGCGGCGGGCGGCGGACCCTCGCTTCCATCCCGGTGGCACGATCAAGAGCGGCACACCGCTCAGAGACATGAACTTCTCCGAGGACCATCCGTTCGGTAGTTCATCGGATCCTCCGCTGGCTATGGCCACCGCTGCAAGAAGGGATGCCGACAGAAACCTTCGACGAGCATCCGCTCCGCTCGCGACTATCCGGAACGCCGTCGTCGCACCATGTCTCGCCGCGGCCTCCGACAACCGTCGGCGATAGTCGGACGCCCTGCGCTGCTCCCGGAGCGCCACCGTCTTCAGCATAGATGCCATCGCACCGCTTCCGCGCGCGTAGCAATCGCAGGCCGATGGATCCTGGGCGACAAAGATGCCGACCAGCCGTGACGACCTTGATGCCGCAAAGCAGGCCGCAAAGTCGAGCGCTTCGTCCGAAGCCGGAGAAGCGTCAACGAAGATCGCGACGTCCTTCTCAATCAACTTGTTCGCCACCGTGGTCATTCGCCAGCTCGACCGACGAACCGCGTGTCCGTCAGAATGAGGCGGATCGCGTCGCACTTGGGGCAAACGTAGCACACTTTCTCGAAGCCGGGGCGGGCCGGAAATTTCATCTCACGATCCATGGCGCTATCGCATTTCTCGCATTTCTCGGGTCGGGTCAGTCCGGCGCCGTCCTCATGTCGATCGACCATCTCCACTCCGTAGCAATGAAGCCAGCCCATGCGCCGCCTATGAACGATACGACATCGTATCGTTGTGGCGGACAATGCGACTATCGAACGATTGTTCCAGTGCAATAGTGCGCTCGTGCCATGCGGCAAGAAAGACAAACGAATCCTTTGACATAAACAAAACGGAGGCGCATTGTTAATTTGGTCGTCGCCCAGGGTGATCGGCGTCCGATCCGAACCGCAGAAGACAGACTAGGTGCGTAGGTCGGAAACCCGTCTCCGCCGGCGCATCACGACCGATCCTTCGCCCCCCCGTAGCGATCGGTCGTCCCCTTTTCGTGTTTTCCGGGACGTTGCATGGTCGCAGATCTCAATTATCCTCCCGCCAGCCCCGTTTCAGGGCTCAGGTTCCTACTGTCGTTCGGTCAAGTCGCGCTCTCGGCGATGATACTACTCTTGGCCGCGAACCATGCCATCGCGAGCGTCGCTTACGGCCGATCCGGGATCTCGGGCCGCCCCGCGACGATACTCGATATAGAAACCGGATTGCGCCACTTCGGCAGCGTCGAGGTGTCCGCCAAAGCGGCCGTCGAAGCAGCTGAGCGCGCTCTCGGCGGCGCCTCAATCGTTGATGTGGGCTTCAGGATTCAAGAACAAGACGATCTTGCAGCCGCCGGATAATAGTACAGTTGCATCAATGACTTATATCTTTCCGTTTCTTACCGGGTAACGCATCAAGCGTCCGAAGCCACAGCCGGTCACAGGCGCCGCGCGATGCATCGTTGAATATCGGCTCGGCCGAATGGAGCGGAAGGCTGCACGCCGCGCGCATATATCCGGCGCCTTAGGCAGGTTTCTTTCGCGTTAAGTTGTATGTTGGACTTCCGTTTGTTCCGTCGTACTCATCGGTCTGAACACCAAAAATGCGTTGGTCGACAAAGTACCGCCGCCGATAGCGCAGCCAGTTAAATACCGTCGAAACTCAATTGCAACGTAACGGTATCGTTCGGCCGACGTGGAGTCCGAACCGCGCCCTCGGATTTTCGGCGAGCCCAACTCGGCAAGGAGCTTGTTGCGACCATCTCGCCGTCCGGTCCGTCCAGATGGTCGGAGTTGCTGTGCAGGATCGAATCCTCGATGTCAGCCCATTCGTCGCGGGAGGCTTTGATCCACCGCTTTCCGTTCCGGACGTTGACGTGTACGAGCTCGTTTTCCGTACGGTCGTAGACGAAACGGCACTCCAACACGTGGCCATCCGGATCGATGTGATCCCAAGCGCGACAGACTACATAGCGGCGCATCAGCTCTCTCCGTTCAATTCGTGCATTATGATCGCCGCCCTGCGACATTCAAGAGCGTGCGAGCAGACCTCGCGATCGTTACTGTGGAGTCTAGTTGATTGATCTTTCTGCGGTCGATGATCATCATTCAGCACCTCGCGAGATTGCGGATCACTTAGTTTGACTTGCCCCTTTGACAGTAACTGTCGATGGGGCAGCGATGAACGTGACCAGCGTCCCGGCGGAGCCAGCTTGAAATCGCGGCGGGAGCATGAACCGAGTGATTGGTCCAGTCACGGCTTTTCCCCACGATGTCCCCAGCCTCGTCGCTCCCTTTGCTGGACATCAGTTTGACGACGATTACTTGTCCCACGTGTACGGGCATTGGGGCTCGTCCACTACACAGCAGGCCAGGCATGAAGATCATGGATATTCTCTGCGACGTCGGTGTCGCTGCGCATCGGAGCGAGGCCGGTCAGGCCTACGCGCGTAGCCATGGTGTGAAATCCGCGGCAAATCTCGCCATCACGACCGACGAATTGGCTGGGCTCGTCGCCGATTATCTGAGGCCGCGGGTTCTCGGCAAGACCGTCATCGACGTGGGCGGCGGCACAGGTCTGCTCGCGCTACATCTGGCGCCGATGGTCCGCAGCATGTTCGTCGTGGAAGCCAATCCGACCTGGGCTCTCGCGCATCTCGAATTGTTTCACGCCGCGAAGCCAACAAACCTGACTTTCTGCTGGGGCGCCGCGAGCGAAATGGTGGGTCAGATCAAGTCGGACGTCGCAATCGTCGCGACGCATAGCGACGTGGCCGGGATGACTGCCCTCGCGTCACAGTTCGCCCCCGTCTGCATCGACATCTTCGGCGAGCTCGTCGACGGGAATCCCGGAGCGTTCGACGAGTGGGCACGCAACGCCCGCAGAAATGCATGATGGCCGATCGCTTATCATCTTGCCAGACAAGTAGCAGATGCCATGCCGCGTTGGAGAAGTCGCTCGATGCGAGAGCAATTCGATACGTCGACTTCGCCTGATCCAGGAAATCGATAAACCGCGCCTTGGAGCAGGCACGGGAGCACCGCAGCACCGACATCAGGAATTGGCGCTTCCGATCCATGATAGTGGCATTCGCATTGAACTGCACCAAAAGAGGAAGTCCGAGAAGACGGCGATCGCCTCGTCGATCCCGGCCTCGCTTTCGACCCGGAAATCGCACAGTTGCAGCACACGGCGAAGTCATTGCGTATCGCCGGGCCGGGCCAATGCAGCGACCAATGCGCATGGCCCAACTAACAACCATCTCCGACCACGAAAACCGTGTGACAGCCGTTGTTCGGCATTTCGGTCCGGCCTTCTCCCGTTTGCAGGCAACCATCCCGAGGTTCAAGCCTCGAAAGGCATCGATGAACGTCGCCCAACGGAGAAGACCGGCTTCGGCTTGGCTGTTCATATCGTTCGAAATGTAGACGTTCGTACCTGCGAAGTCGGCAACCCTCAGTTCACGTCCTCCACGATCCACGGCGCATTCTTATCTCCGCCCTCCCCTTCCAGGTAGGTCAGGAGACTCGGATTCAGATCCATTATCCACTCGTTGCCCAAGCGGCGGAGCGCGGACAGCAACGGCGCCCAGAGCCTCTGATCCCGCAAGCGGGTGCAGATGCGGCCGAGGGCCGATCCGCTGTCCGGACCGTGGATGGAGTTCGGCGGGGCGCCGGCGCGCAGGTTCAGGATGACCGCGTCATAATATTTCTTGTTGCGCGA
This sequence comes from Bradyrhizobium ivorense, assembly GCA_943372615.1. Classification (GTDB taxonomy): domain Bacteria; phylum Pseudomonadota; class Alphaproteobacteria; order Rhizobiales; family Xanthobacteraceae; genus Tardiphaga; species Tardiphaga ivorense_A. The sequence goes on from CALRZK010000104.1 coordinate 4,599, forward strand.
AAAGTGCTTTCCCGACGTCGCATCCCAAGCCGGCTGCAGGACCGATCGGACCGCCGCCCATTCCTCGTCGGACAGGCGATGCTTCTCGGGTTCGTTGAGCATCTTGAGGTTCAATGCGACGATCGGCACACGGCGCGGCCGCTGGAGCTCCGGCGGCATCCGGATCACGAACCTGCGCTTGAACTCGGTGTCGGCGAGGACCGCCGGGTTGTCGATGAAGAATTGGGAAAAATCCAGCTCGACGTGCGCCGCGGCTCCGTAATCATGCTGGTTCGGCACGGCCGTCACGGAGCACATCCTGCGGAACATCTGCACGATCCAGATGTCGTCGGGCTCCTTTGAGGAGGCGATCGCCGGGTCCCTCAGCCGGGTCATCAGCGACCTCGCTTGCTGGATCTCCAGATCCCGCGACGTCTCGAAAATCTCCGGATTCCGGGCGGCGCGGATCCGCACTTCGAGATCGGCCATCTGGAGGTCGATCTCGGAGGCCCGCTGCCGATAGTGTTTCTTGGCGGAATCGGACACCGCGGTCTTCGCTTCGCGCCGGTTGTCCTCCAGATCGGCCTTCAGTGCCTCGAGCTGGCGCTCCATCTCATCCTTTGAGGAGGCAAGCTCACCAAGCACGCCCGCGGCCTGTTCAGCGAAGCTTTCGCCGAACAGCGCGAGGCTTCCCGCGGAGGAGATCTCCGCTTCGGCGATGTCGATCAACCGCTCCGTCAGCATCCTCTCGTCGGCACGATAGTTGGTCCTGCAAAAGGAATTGCGCGCGGCGCACCTCATGATCAGGCGCCCACGATGCTGCTGGAACGTGTAGTTGGCCTGCTTGCAGACGCCGCAGCATACAATCCCGCTGAGGAGACGACGCGTGCCGACCGACCCGTAACGATTTTCGGCCGCGAGGGGTTTGGCCGGTTTTCCCGCTGCAGCAGCCTCCCTGCGCCGTCTCGCGTCCTCCCTCATCGCTTCCAACCGGCGCTGGTTCCTGTCGAAGAGATCGCGCGAGACGATCTCCAGTTTCTCGTCCTCCACGATGTCCCATTCTTCGCGGTCGAGGAGCTCCATGCTCTTCGACCCCGACATCTTGTCGAAGGTATTCTTGGTCCTGCCGGAAATGAACGTGCCGCGGCACTGCTCGTTGGTCAGCAATCCGCTCTGGAACATTCCGCCGGCGACGAAATGCTGGCGGCGCCACAGCTTGAGTTTGGTATTCTTCCGGCCATACCCGGGCGGGGCGTAGCGCGCATCGCCCGACATGAACTTCCGATTGAACTCGTGCATGATCTGGCCCGGCGTCAGCCCGCTGTCGAACAGCAAGTGCGCCTCGAGCACGATCGGAGCCTGGTGCTCGTGCTTGATCACCGGGCCGCTCGGATGCAGACGGGTGTGCCCGTATCCCAGTGCCTTGACGATGATCCCGCGCCCGGCCGACCGTGTGACGCCATCGGACGTGCGGGCGGCGATCTTCGTGACCTCGCGCGTGGCGAGGAAGGAGTGGAGAAAGATGGATTCGGTCGTGTGGACGCGCTCGGACGGGAGCTCGACCACGGCGATGTTCAAGGCGTCGAGAATCTCGAAGGCAAGCCCCATGATCGCACCGCGCGCCAAGCGGTCCGGATCCTCGACCAGGAGGATGTCGAACTCGCCCGCCCTGCCGTCCAACAGCATGCTGAGGAAGCCGGGACGCTCGATCCAGGTTCGTCCGGACGTGTCGGGATCCGCATACACCTTGGTGATCGTCAGCAAGTTCCTGGATCCGTAGCCCATCACCCGCTGAAGCTGCCGATCAATGCTGGTGTTCACCTCCACCGTGCCGCTCGAGTTGCGAAGATAGCCGACTGCACGCATCGGAATCTTGCCGAGTTTCGCAGCGCCCGGCGCACGGAACGCGATCGGCGGCTTGCGGTGGAGGTCCGTGATGAGCGCGAGCCGGTCGTCGTACGTGTAGAACGCCCCGTCGGTCACGCTTCTGTGGAAGAGCGCCTGGATCTGGGGGGATATCGCAGCCATGTTGTCATCCGGCAGATTAAATCGAAAATCGGCAACGCCTCGGGCCGCCGCGCCTCGCATGAGACGGCCGCCCCAGACGCCTGTCAGAGCGGACCGCGGGTACCAAAGGGGCGCTTGCGCTTGTTCTGGGAGCTGATCTCGCCCAAGAGCACGTCGGTCGGTCCGAGAATGCGGCCGCCGGTGACCTCGACGGCCGGAACGTCCGCAGCAGTGAGCCTGGTCAGGATCTCGGCCACCATGAGCCCGCGTCCGAGACGTTCGATGTCCTGAACGAGCAGCACGTCGAAACGCCCAGCCGCGGCATCGTCCAACATCGTCAGAAGTCCCGGCCGGCTCTGAATGACCATTCCGGAGGAGTTGGAGTCCGCATAGATCTGTTCCAGGATCATTCCGCGGCTCGCTGCGTAGGCCTTGATGCGTTCCGCCTGCTCCTTGAGCGGCCGAAACCCCGGGCCGGAAGTCGCATTGCGCAGGTAAGCGCTCGCACGCATGCCCCGTGCCCCTTCGCCTCGAAGTCTCCGGTCATTCCTGCCGATCGCGGTCGGCCCCGTGGCGCCTCTCGGCGCAAACTTTCCATTCATGTCGGCGTCCTTGTTTTAGTATACTACGACATCTCCAGTACTTAAAATCGCGGTATCGCTCGATAACGTGCGGAGTTTCTTCTCATCGTCATCGCCCGAGCGTACCCGGACGTCGTCAGGGAGTCGAGTCCCAAGCCTGTGCAATGGTTAACGCGGTTCCGCGACGATGGCGGCCAACGGTCGGCTACGCGCGGTACGGATCAAGCATCCCTCGCGGCGAACGGTGGTGGATACTACGACGCCCGCGTGTTATCCGTCGCGGATGGAGCCGGCCACCGACGACTGGAAGACCAAGGCACGCGAAGCCCGGAAGGCGTTCGAGCAGGCCCCGCAAGGGGAGCGGGAAGCGACACTCCGCAGCCTGGCCGGCGATGCGGACGTCAACACGCTGCGACGGGCCGTCTTCGCCGTCACCTATCTAGACGGTCTGAAACATAAGCATCCCGATGAACACGGCATCCTGTCGGAAGCGCCCCTATCGATCGTCGAAATCTTCGCCCGCTGGAACGTTTTCGACTCCGAAGCGGCGCTGGATGCGGCCGGCCGATGGCGAACGGCCAGACAGTCCGTCCGTGCGCTGAGCGAGGAGATGCAGCGAAGCCGCAAAGAGCGGGGCGCGCCCCCCTCGGCGCGCTCGCTCGAGTTCGAATATCGGCGGAGGATGATCGAGCCCGCAGAGGCGCTCGTCGCCAAACTGGTCGGCGGCACATTGACCAGGCCGTCCATCCAGCATCGCGGCCCCGATGGGGAAACCGTCGATTACCACTTCCTCTCGGTGACGAGCCAGCAGGCCGTGTCGACGGTCGCGGTGCTGATCGTCGGCCCCTACCGCAATTCGGGTCTCTATCGGAAGGCGCGCCAGCAGTGGATGTGGAGGGCCTTCGGTGCCGCCTGGATCTACGACCAGGTCGTGCTGCTGCTGCCGGACAACTC
>CALRZK010000105.1:0-8116 GCA_943372615.1 Bradyrhizobium ivorense
TGAAGCCTCACATGATCTGCCTCATGGTCTCCAGCGTGGATGGCCGAACGCTGTTGAGCCGCTGGCGCCCCAAGAATGCAGGCGGCGATGTTTTCGAGCGATTGCACGACACGCTGGATGGCGGCGCCTGGATCGTCGGTCGCACCACCGGCCAGGAATTTGCCAAGGGCACCTCCTATCCCGCGACGACCGATCAAACATTCCCCCGTGAGAACTGGATCGCCCAGCGCGATGCGGATGCCTATGGCGTCGTGCTCGATGCCCACGGCAAGATCACCTGGGGACGCGCGGATATCGGCGGTGATCCGATTGTCGTGGTGCTCACGGAAGCCGTATCCGACGCGCATCTCGCCGGCCTGCGCGACGAAGGTGTATCCTATATCTTCGCCGGCAAGAGCGAGATCGATCTCGCGCTGACCGTTAAGATCCTTGCCCGTGACCTCGGCGTCAAGCGCCTACTCGTCGAGGGCGGCGGCACCAACAATGGCGCATTCTTGCGTGCCGGCCTGATCGACGAATTGCATCTCGTTATCTGCCCGACCATCGATGGCGCTAAAGGCGCGCCCAGTGTGTTCGATTCAAGTGAGGGCGATTCAGACCAGCGCGCACCAGTGGATGCAATGACGCTGGAAAGCAGTGAAGTGCTCGAAGGTGGCGCCGTGCATTTGCATTATAGACTTCGCAGCAGCGCGAGCTGATCGCATTGCTGTTCAAAACCTCAGTGTGATGTGGAGCATCGATTAAAGCGTAAGGTTGATTATTTAGCTTTATTCCAAATCGAATCTGAAAACTGGAATTCATTCAACACGACGGAATCGGCGCGTGTGCGCATGGACGCGCGGTGAGGCTTGCTGCAAACACGCGAATACCTTTTTGCGTGTCTGGTGGGCTGATTGAATCATGAGTGAAGAACAAAACCTGCGGCGTCGTCTGACGGCCGAACCGTTCGACGTGTTTCGGCGGGTGCCGCTGCTCGGGCGAATCATGATCGCGGTGCGCGATGAAGGCGTCGTGCTCGAGCGCATCGGCGTGGTGGAGCGGGTCGAGCGCGATGGCAGCATGCTGTTCACGGTCGGCAACGCGCATGACAGCGAGATCGACATCAGCCAGGTGTCGTCCACGGTCGTCGACTATTCCAGTCAGATGAAGGGCAAGGTGCTGCCGCGCATCGAGTTTCAGGATGCATCGGACAAGATCATCTTCAGTGTGGTTGGCCTCGAAGGCGCCGAGCCCTTCGACACCGGCCTGAAGATGTTCGAAGGCACCCCACAACCGCCATTGCAGAAGCCCGCGGGCGGCGATGAGCCGGCGAAGCTCGATGCCGCCAATGCCGGCATGCAACCGTTGAAGGCAGCGCGAGAGGCTGAAGCCGAAATCACCATCGAGATGCAGCGTCCCGGCGTCACCCAGCGCTGGCGCGGACTGGTGCCGGAGATCAATCCGGCCATGGGCTTCATCAACATCATCACCTCGGATTTCCATCTCCACCTGCGCGGTGGCGACGTGAAGCAGTGGCAGCGCAGCGCGCCGGCGGCTGATGGTACGGTCGAGTTGACGGCAATCGGTGCTGATGACGCTTCGCTTGGCCTGTTCCTGCGCGGGCCGTCCAGCGCATTCGGAGCGGCTTGATGCAGACGAGTGAAGCTTCTGTGCGATTCGCGCATCCCCGCGCCAGTTGGCTCGATCCATCTGACGGGCATATCCGGGATGAGCGCGAGCTGCTGACTGCGATGGCGGACAAGCAGGTCGTGCTGCTCGGCGAAACTCACTCGGTTCTCGAGATCCATCGTTGGCAGCTGCATGTGACCACAGTGCTTCGTTTCCTGCGCCCGAATATCGCCGTCGGCTTCGAGATGTTTCCGCGCCGGGTTCAGCCGGTGCTCGATGAGTGGATCGAGGGCGGGCTCAGCACCGAGGCGTTTCTCGAGAAAGTCGAATGGGGCACGGTGTGGGGCTTCACTCCCGAGCTTTATCTGCCGCTCTTCCATTTCTGTCGTCAGCACCACGTGCCGATGCTGGCATTGAACTGTCATCGCCCGCTGGTCACGCGTGTCGGCAAGGAAGGCTGGGACGCCGTTCCGGAGGATGAGCGCGATGGTCTCACGCCATCGGCGCCTGCGACGCCGGCCTATCGCCGTTATCTCGCCGGGCTTCGCTTCGATCGTCCCGCTACAGGCGAAGTCGATGTATCTGCGATCACCGATCATTTCATCCGCGCGCAGCAGACATGGGATCGTGCCTTCGCCTGCAACATCGCAAAGGCGCTCGATGTCGCGGAGCCACCGCTGGTGGTCGGCATCATCGGTCGCGGCCATCTCGAATACGGCCATGGCACGCCGTATCAATTGCGCGATCTCGGTGTGACGGAGATCGGCGTGCTGTTACCGACAGCGAGCGATCGCCACGATGCAGCATCGCTGGAGGGAATTGCCGACGCGGTGTTTCGGCTCGATGAGCCCGAGCCAGAAATCGTGCCGCCGAAAATGGCGGAGATGATTGCCAATGCGCGCCGGAAACCGGCCGAAGCCTAGAACAAGACTAAGTATAGGTAAGTAGTTAAATGTATTCTTGCTCCAAATGTGTTTGATCTTGGTCAATATTGAGACGATGTATTTGACTATATGAAAGCTTATTAAGAAAACCCCGGCGTCGAATACTTGATTGACGTCGGGGGACTTATGAAGACCGGAAATGCCGCGCGAACCGCCAGACGCGGTGCCGCGCTACTCGCCATCACGCTGCCTTGGGCAGTCGCCGGCAGCGCTTATGCGCAGAGCACCGAAGAGCAGAAGCGCCAGCAGGCGGCGGAGCGGATTGCGGCAGCTTACGGCGTGATGCTCGACGAGGTCAGCGTCTATGCCGACCGTAACGCCCGCCAGGTATTGAATCTGCCGCAGAACGTCACCGTGATCGGTCGCAAGGAACTCGACGATCGCATGGTCCGCGACGTACAGGACCTCGTGCGTTACGAGCCGGGCATCTCAGTCGGCAAGAACACGTCGTCGGTGGATCCATTCGGCAATATGGCCGGCTTCACCATCCGCGGCGTCTCCAACAATCGCGTGCAGATGCTGGTGGACGGTACCCGCGTGATCGAAAGCATCACGGACGGCAACCGCGACTTCATCGACATGTCGAATCTGAAGGCCGTGGAAATCATCCGCGGCCCGGCCGGCGTGATGTGGGGCGCCGATGCGCTGGGCGGCGTCGTGGCCTTCGTCACCAAGGATCCCGAGGACTATCTGAAGGGCCGTAAGTTTGGCGGCCAGCTCGATACGTCGTTCGATTCCTACGACAAGAGCTGGGTGAAGACCGGAACCACGGCTTTCCGATTTGGTGATTTTGCGGCCATGATCAGCGCCTCGCAGCGCAGCTATAGCGAAGGCACGCTGTCCAAGGCGCGCGCCGATGGCGGCATCTATGGCTGTCCGCGGCCGGCAGAATCCATCCGCTGTAACCAGCTCAATCCGCTCGACGGCGACGACGTCAGCGTGCTGAACAAGCTGGTCTGGACGCCGGACAATCAGAACGAGGTGAAATTCACCGCGGAGTTCCTGAACAAGAACGCCGTCGTCGATCAACGCAGCGATCTCGGGCTGGCCAGCGGCATCCGCAATCTCAGCTATATCCGCCAGCAGATCCAGAGCCGCGAGCGCTATACGCTGGCGCATAAATATGCGCCCAATCTCGGCTGGATCGATCAAGTCCGCTGGCAGGTCTCGCAATCCTATCAGGAACGCGACTTTACCGGTGTGCGCAATCGCCAGCTGGCCAATGGTCAGTTCGACAAGCTGGACTATCTCCTGAACTACAAGGAGCAATTCACTGAAGGCGACTTGCAGCTCAATTCATCGTTCAATACGCCTTTTGCGCGTCATGTGTTGACCTATGGCATGGCTGCGAGCGTGGCCGAGACCGACTATCAGCGCCGCGACACCACCACCAATCTCAATACCCGCGTGGTGACTGTCGCCAATGCCGGCGGCTTCAACTTCGCCAATGCGACCACGACCCGCGTCGATGGCTTTATTCAGGATGAAATCTCGCTGTTCGATAATCGCTGGATTCTGACCCCTGGCATTCGTTACGCGACCTATGAGCTAAACCCGCGGCCGAATCCGTTCTATCGCACGGTCGCCGGCAAGGAGCCGCGTGATATCCAGAGTGAGAAGCTGCTGAAGCAGTTCGGCTCGGTGTTCAAGTTCGACGAGAATTTCTCGCTGGTCGGCCGTTATGCGGAAGGCTTCAAGATGCCGACCGCTCAGCAGCTTTACACCTCATTGCCGGGCGGTGGCGGCACCAATAGCGATCTGGTCCCGGCGCCGAACCTGCGTCCGGAGGAAGTGAAGAGCTATGAAATCGGCCTGCGCGGCCAGTTCAGCCAGGGCTTCTTCTCCGCGACGGTGTTCAAGGCCGATTATACCGACTTCATCCAGAGCTTTGTCGAAGTGCCAAGTGTCAACTATCCCGGCATTTTCGACTACACCTATCAAAACCTGTCCAAGGTGAATCTGTGGGGCGTCGAATTTGCCGGCGAGTATCGCTTCAACGACTATTGGAGCACCAATCTCTCCATGGCCTATACGCAGGGTAATCAGCGGGCGACCGAGACCAGTGCGCAGACGCCATTCGACGCCACCACACCATTCTCCGGCACGCTGGGCCTGCGTTACAATGACCGTCCCAACGGCCTTGATATGCAGTTGATCTCGACCTGGTCAGGCGCTGCTTTGGCGCGTAGCTCGCCGACGCTGTATCGGCAGGATGCCTATGTGGTGTTCGATGCCATTGCGAATTACTCGCCATCGTGGACACCGGGCCTCACGCTGCGCGCTGCGGTGCTGAACATCGCGGATATCCGCTACTTCCCGTCCTTTGCAGGCACGACAACCTATGGGACGACGGCGACCGCTTCTGTAGCCATGGGCAATCCGATTGAATTGCGCACCGCCCCGGGCCGGACCTTCAAGGTCGGCGCCAGCTACGCATTCTGATCGATCGCACAACAGCACAAGCCGGAGCGGGCCATTAGCCCGTTCCGGCTTCACCATTCCAGATGCATTCTGAACGGACAAAACTCATGCGCGACATTCTCAGGCATATCTGGCGCTTCGTCTGGATCGCCTCCACCGGGCCGGGAAAATATGTCAGCCTGTTCCTGCTCGCGGTGGTTATTGCCTGCCAGCTCGCCGCCATTCAGGTGACGCTACGTCAGGTGCAGTGGAGTGCGGACTTCTTCAACGCGTTGCAAAAGATCGATGCCAAGGCCGCGGTGACGCAGATCGGCGTTTTCGCGATTCTCATTTGTATCTCGGCATCGCTCTATCTGGTTTCCCGTTACTGCAAGCGCTTGCTGCAATTCCGCTGGCGCCAGCGGTTGTCGGAAACCCTGCTGGACCGCTGGACGGTGAACAAGGCCTATTGGTTCCTGCATCCGAGCCTGCGTTCGGAGAACAGCATCGATAATCCCGATCAGCGCATCGCGGAAGACTGCGGCATGTTTCCTGAATTCATCCTGGGCGGCCATGACGGTATGGGGCGGGCCGGCGTGCTCGATTTCATCATGAGCCTGATCGGGCTCGTCTCCTATGTCATGCTGCTGTGGCAGCTCTCGACCTTCGCGCTGCAATTCACGTTGTTCGGCTTCGATATTGAGATCCCGCGCTACATGGTCTGGCTCGCGCCGATCTACGTTGCGTTCTCCACCGCGCTGACCGTTTTGCTCGGCCGGCAACTGCCCGGCCTGCTGATGGAAGAGCAGCGGCGTGAAGCGGATTTTCGTTTTGCGTTGGTGAATCTCCGCGAGAATGCATCGGCGATCGCCTTGTCGAATGGCGACGCGGCCGACAAGAAGGTAATCGCGCGCCGGTTCGACGATCTATTCGGTGTATGGCGCCGCGTGATCCGGCGTGAATTCATCTATGGCATGTTCACGCGCCCTTACTTCCAGAGCGTGCTGCGCATTCCCACATTCCTGGCGCTTCCGGCATTTCTCGCTGGCAAGATCACGTTGGGCGGACTGACGCAACTCGCCGCCGCCTTCGGCAATGTGGTCACCACATTGTCCTGGCTGATCTTCAACTACAAATTCCTCTCCGATCTGGTGGCCACCACGCGTCGTCTGCAGGGATTCTGGGAGGTGACCGCGGGCGCTGGCTGCCCTGCCGGATCGCCGCAGAGGCGAGTGTCCTCCAGCGGCAAGCTCGACATCCGCGATCTACAGATCCGCGCGCCCGATGGCCGCACGCTGCTCGAGCTTCCCGCGCTGTCTGTCAATCAAGGTGAAATCGTGTGGCTGAGCGGCGCATCGGGCCTCGGCAAGAGCACGCTGCTGAAGGCGCTGGCGGGTCTGTGGCCGCAGGCGGATGGCAGCGTCACCTTGCCTGGAGGCAAGCTCCTCTTCATGCCCCAGCAAGTCTATATGCCGCTCGGCTCGCTGCATGATGCCGCCGTCTATCCCGCCGATCCCTCGAGCGTTCCGGCTGCGACGGTGGAGCGCCTGCTGCGCGCCGTTGGCCTGGGCGCAAGGCTCGATGCCGGCGATGACAATGCCAGCGGTCTTTCGATCGGCGAGCAGCAGCGTCTGGCGATCGTACGCCTGATCGTCGCCAGGCCGGATTGGGTGTTTGCCGATGAAGCCACAAGCGCGCTCGATCTCGAAACAGAACGCAGCATCATGTCGCTGCTGCGTAGCGAGCTACCGCAGGCAACAATCATCCTGATTGCCCATCGCAGCCCGCAGGGACTGCAGGACGTTCGGCACATCATCCTGCGCGAGAGCAATCCAGCACAAATCGACGAGCCGGCATGGGCGCCGCAGTTCAATGTCGGATAATCAAATTTCGGAAGCTGGAAAAAGAATGCGAGGCGCAGCCGGCATCACCACGGCTACGCCCCGCGTCGCCGGTCTTTGGGGCAGGGGGACGACCGGCTGCTTTGACGACTCCGGGCAACCCAAAGCGTTCCGCGGAACTCAAAATATTTAAAGCACGGTTAAGTGAACGGATCCCATGAACCTCGGGGCTTGACCGACGTTCTAATGCAACAAGGCCACGCGCAGACGTGGGCAGGGTTAGCGTCAGATCGAGCGTTCAAGCGAGGCTCTCATGTCAAAGGTGTCCAGTCTGGTTGTGGGGGTAGTCAGTGGCGCGGCTATGTTCGGCGCCATTCAATATGCCTCCGGCAATGATCTCTCCGGCAGCAGCCTCCGCGGCACGCTGACGGACCGCGATACCGCAATATCCACCGCTTCTTTTACGCCCGCCGTCAATCGCATCGCCAAAGGTGATCGCGATACCACGCCGGCAAAGCTCGATGCGGGCCAGACGCTGTCGTTCCAGGTTCATGGCCTGACCGATATGTCGGTGCTGCTCCGTTTGGCCGGCCCGGCGCCCGCGCCGAAGGTTCAGGAAACGCCGGCAAGCACCAAGGCGACGCCACCAGCCGATATCAAGCCGCGCAAGGCGACGGTAGCCTGTGAACCGCCGGTGAGCATGCTCACAGAAGTCGCCCGTTCGCTTCAGCCGGGACGTTGCGTGACCTAATTCTTGCGGCGGGATCTGCCGCTAGGATGCCGCACAATTGCCGCAGGAAATACGGCCAAATCAGTCGCCGGCAGACTCGTCCGAGCTGTCGGCGTTTTCGTCTTCATCGCTGTCCGAAGACGCACCGCGGTTCGCCATATAGCCGACCGCGACGCCGACCAGCGCCAGTAATGGTACGAGCTTCTTCAATCCGACCGCGCGGGCGACCTGGATTCCTGTTGCGACCATCATGGGGTCGATCAGCGGCGCGCTTGCGGCAGCCCGCGCTGCGGCGCGTGCCGCTGCAGCGGCCCGCTCACGCGCGCGCTTCTGCTTTTGCGCGTAGACCAATCCGAAAATGCCAGCGATGACGACGAAAATGCCTGCAATGGTCAGGCAAGCTGCGATCGCGCCGTAGTTTTGCAGCATGGCGATGAAGACCGCGCCACAGGCAAAGCAAAGTGCGATAAAGCCGGCAAAGCCCGCAATTGCCACCAGCGACGTCATGCGCAGGCTGGCGCCTGTCGAGTGTTTGAGATCGTCGATGTAACGCTGCAGCATAACAAGCCCCCGGAATGACTGCCTATCATAAA
>CALRZK010000106.1:0-8054 GCA_943372615.1 Bradyrhizobium ivorense
ACGCCACACCCCCGCCCCGATTTCTTAACCCATTCCTCACCATGACCGGCCACACTGCGCCATCGCGCAGCATGCCGCTGCGCGGGATCGATTGGGCACGCCATGTTCCAGACATTCCTGCGGTCACGCGCCCAGACCTATCTGCGCAGCATTGTCGGCGACCGCGAATTCCGCGCCCGCTCGCCGGAGCGTGACGCCGAGACCGATCGCGAGCGCCTTGATGCGGTGATGAGCGCCATCGACCAGGGGCTAACAAGCGCGGAGGCCGAACAGGCCGGCCTGACCAAGCGCGTCGATGACGTGCTGGCCCGCGCCGCCGTCACCTTCGGCAATGGCGACGACGAATACCTGACGCGGGAAAGCCTCGACAGCCATCACCTCGATCTGTTCGAGACCGAGATCCAGAACGGCCAGCGCCGCCTGCGCGAGTTGAAAACCAGCATCGCGCAATTCAAGGCGGTGAAAGAAACGTTTCTGGCGAAGTTTCCGGATTACCGGCCGGCGACAAAGACGGATGCATAGCGCTTAGCTGCCGTAGGATGGGTTGAGCGAAGCGAAAACCCATCACCTTTCCATGCCGCTGGTTCTGCTGATGGGTTATCGCTCCGGCGCTACGCGCCTACGCTCAACCCATCCTACGATCACCGCATTATCTTTGCGCCCTGCGATCCCCGCCTTCCGGCATCCGTTGCGCTCCATCCTGCACATCGCTCCAGCGACGCTTGAAATTACTGCCGTCCGGCGCCGGGCCACGATTGCGCCGCCGCTCGCCCGTAAAATTCTTCATGTTGTCGTTCACGAAGGTCATCAATTCTGTGCGGAAATGCTCCGCCGAGAATTTCTGCGCATGGGCGCGGCAGACATCGCGTGAAAACTCATGTTCGCGCGCGATGAAGGCGCGCACACAGGCCGCAATCGCTTCCGGCTCATTGGCATCGAAGAACATGCCCGTGCGCAACTCCGGCGAGGCCGACACGGTTTCGCGCGCGCCGCCACGACCAAGTGCGAGGACGGGAGCGCCTTCGGACTGCGCCTCGACAACGATGATGCCAAAATCCTCTTCCGCCGCGAAGACGAAGGCACGTGCGGTGCCCATCAATTCGCGAAGCTTCTCGTCGCTGACAAAGCCGGCAAAGGACACATTGGGACCGGCCATCTCCTTCAGCCGTTCCGCCTCCGGCCCGTCGCCCGCCACGATCAGTTTCTGATCGGGCATGGAGTTGAAAGCCTGGATGACAGCCTCGATCTTCTTGTACGGCACCAGACGACTAGCTGCGAGAAAATGATCGCCGACCGGCAGCGGCTTCGGCAGTTTCGACAGCGTCACCGGCGGATAGATTACCTTGGCGTCGCGGCCGTAGACCTTCTTGATGCGCTTGGCGATGAAATTGGAATTGGCCAGCATCGCGTCCGGTCCATGCGCGGTACGCACATCCCAGATTCGAATCCGATGCAGCAGCGCGCGCGCGAGCATACCCTTGATGCCAGCGGTGTAGCCGCCTTCGTTAAGATAAGCATGCTGAAGGTCCCAGGCATAACGCATCGGTGAATGCACATAGGACACGTGAAGTTGGTTCGGCCCGGTGATGACGCCCTTGGCGACCGCGTAGCTCGACGAGATCACGACATCATAGCCGGACAGATCGAACTGCTCGATGGCGATCGGCATCAATGGCAGATAAGCACGATGCTTGGTTTTGATGAACGGCATCCGCTGCAAAAAGCTCGTACGAGTCTTCTTCTTGATGCCTATCTTTTCGCGGTCTTCCGGCGACAGCGCATCGAACAGCGCGAAAACATCCGCGTCCGGATAGCAGTTCAGGATTTCGCGCAGCACCTGTTCAGCGCCGCCCAGCGTGTAGAGCCAATCATGTACGATAGCGACGCGCATTGAACCTCGACTCAGATCGTCATCAAGCGGATGGTTCTTAAATAGACCAATGCCGCGCTTCTACAATCGAGCCGATACAACTTGCGTTAATTCGATCGCGACCAATTCGTAAATTTGTTTCACGGGCCGCGCCATCGCAAGACACATATGCAGAAGCCTACCTATGGCAGATCGATTTTGTGTCGCGACATTTCTGAATGCGGTCGATACATACCGAAAAATACGCGTTTTCCCGACAGTAAGAATAACCTCAAGATCGCTGGAGAATGTCGGGGATGCACTGCGCAAGATGCCGCCAGATACCGACGCATAGGGGCGCGCAATCTCCAACGCCTGTGAGCAGCGCCTAGACGCGATGCTTCGCGGAATTATTTCGGGCGAATACTCGGATCACCACCGGGGCTACCGGGCGGCGGGATGACTGGCGTGTTACTGTTATCCGACTTCGGCGCGGGAGCCCGCATGGCCGGATCGACATTGCTCGGCGGACACAGAACGCCATCAGACTTCGCAAGCTTATCGCCGAGATTTTCCGAACTCTTTCCGTTGGTATCCGCGGTAATATTGCCCTGCGGCGTCGTCTGTGTCGGCGTGCAGTTGGCATTGGCGCGATCCGCCGCCGGCGGCGCAGTCTGCGCAGGTGGTGTTGCCGGCGCCGGCGGTGCCTGAGCGATGGCTGCGGTGGAGCCGGCGATCACAAGGCTTGCGATGAGTAGCGTGCGATTGATGCTCATGCGGAGAAAACAGCCGGCAGCGCTGGATGTTCCCGGAAAAGCAGAGATCACGCTTTCACGTAGCGGATTAGCGAAAAATGTCCCATCGGGGCCATCGGACGACGCTCGGCGAGTGACACACCGCCATGGCCCTTGGCCCAGTTCACCAGCCGCGCCCATGGGAATTCCGGACGCCAGCCGAGCCGGCGTGCGAGCGGCGCGAAAGCCAACTCGAACAATTTGCGCGGGCCGCTTTCGGCGCCGATGTGATTGACGAGGATGAGTTCGCCGCCCGGCTTCAGCACGCGGATGAAATCATCCAGCGTGGCTTCGGGATCCGGCACAGCGGTGATCACATATTGCGCCACCACGGCGTCGAAATGATTGTCGGGGAATGCGAGATGTTTCGCATCCATCACCGCCAGCGTTTCGACATTGGTGAGATTGTGCTTTCGCACGCGCTCATGGGCACGCCGGAGCATCGGTTCGGAAATATCGACGCCGCAGATTCGTGTGGTGCGGGCGTAATCGAGCAGCGACAAGCCGGTGCCGATGCCGACATCGAGCACGCGGCCACCAATGCGATCGGCTTCGGCGATGGTCGAGCGACGACCTTCATCGAACACCTTGCCGAACACCATGTCGTAGATCGGCGCCCAGCGCCCGTAAGCCTTCGCGACCCCTTCGCGGTCGATATCGCCAGCCATGCCCCTGCCCAAACTCCTTAGACGCGCATCGCTGCGACGTCGGGCACACTAGCATTGCGTGCAACCGAACCGACAGAGCTTTTCGCCGCAGCGCTCTTGATGAAGCCGCCGCCGAGCACGCGGGCCTGGCCGGATTGCGCATCATAAAATACGCAGGCCTGGCCGGGCGACACGCCCTCCTCGCCGCCGACCAGCTCGACCTCGTAGCCGGCTTCGGTCTTGCGCAGCCAGGCCGGCTGCGGCGGACGCGTCGAGCGCACGCGGACGAACAGTTCGAGGCCATTGCCGATGGCGGCGTCGATATGGCCGCCGCCGATCCAGTTGACGTCGCGCAGCGCGATCCTGTGCATGCGCAGCGCCTCACGGGGACCAACGACGACACGGCGCGTCTCCGCATTGAGGCGGATCACATAAAGCGGGGCGGAGGCAGCGATGCCGAGACCGCGGCGCTGGCCGATGGTGAAATTCGCGATGCCGTTATGGCGGCCGATGACATGGCCTTCGATATCGACGATATCACCTGGCTCCATCGCATTGGGCTTCAGGCGCTCGACGATATCGGTATAGCGGCCGGTCGGCACGAAGCAGATGTCCTGGCTGTCCTGCTTGTCGGCAACGGATAGACCAAACTGCCGCGCCAGCTCGCGCGTCTGCGGCTTGCTCATGTCGCCGAGCGGGAAGCGCAGATAATCGAGCTGCTCCTGCGTGGTGGCGAACAGGAAGTAGCTCTGGTCGCGATCGCTGTCCGCCGCACACACCATGCTGCGCGAGCCGTTACCAAGATGGCGCGACGCGACATAGTGTCCGGTCGCCAGTGCCTGCGCACCGAGCTCGCGCGCGGTGGCCAGGAGATCCTTGAACTTCACCGAACGATTGCATTCGATGCAAGGCACCGGCGTTTCGCCGAGCGCGTAGCTCGCCGCAAAATTATCGATCACCTGCTCGCGAAACTTGGACTCATAATCGAGCACGTAATGCGGAATCCCGATCCGCTCCGCCACATCCCGCGCATCGTGAATGTCACGCCCGGCGCAACACGCGCCCTTGCGATGCATCGCCGCGCCGTGATCGTAGAGCTGCAGCGTAATACCGACGACGTCATAACCCTGCGACTTCAACAGCGCAGCCGTGGCCGACGAGTCGACACCGCCGGACATGGCGACGACGACGCGGGTGTCCTCCGGACGACCTTCGAGATCGAGACTGTTGAGCATGGTTCAAGGCCATGGGCTGTGATCGCCCGCAAGCGATCGGAAAACACGAGGCAATCCCGGAACTTAAGCGAGTCCGACGATGGCTGGGATAGCGCACTTTAATATAGGCGGCGTTGCGCTCAATCAATCGCGACAGGAGGGATCCGAACGGCAAATCTTGCCGCCGGGCAGAAACGGAGGGGCGAAACGGCGTTACGCCGAGGGAGCGCAGCGATGTTAAGTTATTGAAATATTTAGACTATGAAGAGCAACGCACCACTGGCCCGGTCCTTGCTGAAAGAATGCTGGAACCGTTCTCGAAAGGCCACCCGTGGTTAGCGTCACATCCGATATCGCCTCTGCCCTCACGTTGCAGTCCGCCCGCGCCAAATCTGCGCGCGACGATGCATCCGTATCGGATCACTTCGGCTCGCTGGTCGACCAAAAGACTGCGGATCCCGACGTTACGCCGGCTCCGACCGCCCGTCCCGACGTCCCGGCGCCTCCCCGGCGCGACGATCGCGCGGTGCCGGACCGCCCGAAAGCAGCTGATCGCCGCGACGACCGCGCCTCTGCAGCGCCGCAAGACCGCCGCACGGATGCCGCAACAGACAAGCCGCAAATCGACAAAACCACGCGCAAGGACGACAAGTCGGCGAAATCCGATCAAACCCCTGATACCAAAGCGGATTCCGCTGACGGCCCCAAGAATGCCGCAAGCGACGACGCGACCGCCGAAAACACCGGTTCCGATGCCACCACACCGGCCGTGAAACTGGACATGGTGCCCGTCGCCGTTCCGACCTCCACTCCCGCAGCGACCGACGCGACCGCCGTCACCGGCGCGATACCGGACACGAATGGCAGCGCCCAGCCGCTCGCCATCGCTGCCGCCGCCGCTCTGAAAGTGAAGCTCGAGACCGGCGAAACCGCTACGCCCGAAACCGCCGCTCTGCCGACCGAGGCTCCCGTCGAAGCCGAGGCCACGTTCGCCGCCATGATTGCAGGCGCGACACCGGCTGCAGCGAAGGGCGCGAAGAAGATCGAAGGCGGCGAAACGACAAAGACCGCGACTGCAACGGCCGGCGAAGCCAAGCCGGAAGGCGAGACTGACGCTTCGACACTGACCACGCCGACCGACGCCACCGTCGCACCAAAGCCGACCACTGAAGCCAAGGCGGATCGTGCTGCAACCGATGCATCGAAGCCGGATGCCGATGCTGTGGTGAGCACCGATGCAAAGCCTGCGGGCGAACAGAGCCGCGCACATCGCACCGAGCAGGCAACGCAGACGGCTTCCCTCGATCAGACAGCGCAGACCAATGCGCCGCTGCCGCAGCCGACGCATCTGCAGCCAGCCAACACTGTCGCCGCAGCTCAGCAGCTGCAGCCGCAGGTCGCCGCCAATCCACCAGTCCCGCTCTCCGGCGTCGCCGTCGAGATCGCAACCTCGGTCAAGGCTGGCAAGACCTCCTTCGACATCCGTCTCGATCCCGCCGAACTCGGCCGCATCGATGTGCGCATCGAAGTGGACAAGCACGGCAATGTTACATCGCATCTCACGGTCGAGAAGCCGGAAACGCTGACCATGCTGCGCCAGGATGCGCCGCAGCTGCAGCGCGCACTCGAACAGGCCGGCCTCAAGACCGACAATAGCGGGCTGCAGTTCTCGCTGCGCGATCAGTCGCCGCAACAGCAGCAGCAGAACGGCGACCAGTCCGGCCGTCACATGCACCGTCTCACCATCAATGACGACGACACCGTCACCGTCGCCCCTGCAGCACGCGGCTATGGCCGCATGTATGGTGCGAATGGCGGCGTCGATATCAGTATCTGAGGAGTGAACCATGGCAGTTGACGCAACGATCACCAGCCCCGTCGTCTCCGGCACGTCGACGGTCACGAATACAAGCAACAGCCCGAGTTCGACGCCGGGTCTTGCCGATAACTTCCAGACCTTCCTGACGCTGCTCACCACGCAGCTGCAGAACCAGAACCCGCTGGATCCGCTCGACACCAACCAGTTCACCCAGCAGCTCGTGCAGTTCGCGCAGGTCGAACAACAATTGAAGTCGAACGATCAGCTGAAGTCGTTGGTGGAGATGGAAAAGGCGACGCAGGCGACGCAGGCGCTGGTCTATGTCGGCAACAATGTCGCGGTCGATGGCTCGACGGCGCAGTTTAAAACCTCGGCGACCTGGAACCTGCTCGCCGACAAGGACACCACCGCCAAAGTCAGCATCACAAATGCGGCCGGCAACGAAGTCTATTCCGGCAACTACTCTCTGAAGTCGGGCCAGGGCACCTTCGTCTGGGACGGCAAGGGCAATGACGGCGTGCAATATCCGGAAGGCTCCTACACTTTGAAGGCAACGGGCAAGGACGCCAACGGCAAGGACGTGGCGATCTCCACCGAAGTCCAGGGCATCGTCGATTCCGTCGATCTGTCGGCCAGCCCGGCGCTGCTGTCGATCAACGGTGCGAACTACACCGTCGACAAGATCAAGCGCGTGGTGCGCCCGACGACCACGACGCCAGACCCGCCGATCACTATCCAGCCCACGACCTGACGCGATACGCACAGAACGAGGTCGCGAGGCAGCAACGCTGTAAGTCGATTACAGCGACGAGCGCACGCAAGAACTCTGGCACAGCGCTCAATGATGGGTACCGCGCGATGCGGTACCCGCTCGGTGTGCAAAGGCGCGCCCCCTTTTCCAAATCGTCAACAAACCCTTTCATAAAGTCTATTCGCATTGGAGTTGTGGGCTTAGGCAAATTTTAAGCCGGCGGGCGTAGTTTGTTTCTGTGAGTTCAGTGGTTGAGAGTAGTGTGAGTACGCCATGACAGAACCCCATCGCCCGAGGGTCAAATACGTCATCGGGCCTGACGGCAGCCCATTAACAATTGCCGATCTGCCCGCGCCTGGAACCAAGCGCTGGGTGATCCGCCGCAAGGCCGAGGTCGTTGCCGCTGTCCGCGGTGGACTTCTCTCTCTGGAGGAAGCCTGCAGCCGTTACACGCTGACCGTGGACGAGTTCCTGTCCTGGCAATTCTCCATCGACCAGCACGGCCTAGCCGGACTGCGGACCACCCGCATCCAGCAATACCGTCAGTAAATACATCCTGACATTTCAGATTTGATGAAAACCGGCCTGCCTCTGGCAAGCCGGTTTTTGCCGTTCGTCAAATATGTGGCCATCGGTTAACCAATATTAACCAACTGGAAACCATACATCGGCAAAATTTGCCCAGTCGGTCCCTGAGGCCGAATCTCAGGGGCCGATTGTGCAGGGTCTGACCAGTTTCTTCAAAAGTCTCGGCGCCGCGCGTCTGGCAGCGATGTTCGCTGTCACCGTCGCGTTGATCGGTTTCTTCGCCTTCATCATCATGCGCGTGACCACGCCGCAGATGACGACGCTGTTCACCGATCTGACCACCGAGGACTCCTCGGCGATCATCAAGGATCTTGAACGCCAGGCGATCCCTTTCGAGATCAAGAATGACGGCGCCGCGATCATGGTGCCGAAGGACAAGGTCACCCGCCTGC
>CALRZK010000107.1:0-8048 GCA_943372615.1 Bradyrhizobium ivorense
ACGGGAAAAATGGTTTTGTCGTAACCTTTGTCTCATGCTGGAAAAATATTTTAAAGGTTCCGAACATCGAGCCAGCCTTGCCGTTGGATGTATTGAGTCGGAAATGCATTCATCTGTTACCCCGACCATAATGAACCACGGGCCGCACGGGCGGATACGGCAGGAAGACCGAATTGAAGGACAAGGATATACACGCGACGACGCCCGCCACCGATCATGGGCATGCGGGACCGCCCGCTTGCGTGCAGGTTCGCGGCGCGCGCCAGAATAACCTAAAAAATGTGGACGTCGATGTACCGCGTGACGCCTTCGTGGTGTTCACCGGCATATCGGGCTCGGGCAAGTCATCGCTCGCGTTCGGCACCCTTTATGCCGAAGCCCAGCGGCGTTATCTGGAATCGGTTGCGCCCTATGCCCGTCGCCTTATCGACCAGGCCGGCGTGCCGGAGGTCGATACGATCGACGGATTGCCGCCTGCGGTCGCGTTGCAGCAGCAGCGCGGCTCGGCCAACGCGCGATCCTCGGTCGGCAGCGTGACGACGCTCTCCAGCCTGGTGCGGATGCTCTATTCCCGCGTCGGCGAATATCCGCGCCATCAGCCCATGCTCTATGCGGAGGATTTCTCCCCCAACACGGTCGCGGGGGCCTGCGCGACCTGCCACGGCATCGGCCGCGTATATGACGCGACCGAAGAGACGATGGTTCCTGACGACAGCCTCACCATTCGCGATCGAGCGATCGCCGCCTGGCCGGCCGCCTGGCATGGCCAGAACCTGCGCGATATCCTCGTTTCGCTCGGCTATGACGTCGATACGCCGTGGCGCGACCTGCGGAAAAAGGATCGCGACTGGATCCTCTTCACTGACGAGGCGCCGACGGTGCCGGTCTATGCGGGCCTGACGCCCGAACAGACCCGGACGGCGCTCAAGCGCCGCATGGAGCCGAGCTACCAGGGCACCTTCACCGGCGCGCGCCGCTATGTGCTGGAAACCTTCGCCAACACTAAAAGCGCGCTGATGAAGAAGCGCGTCTCGCAATATATCATCGGCCGCGATTGCCCGACCTGCAACGGCAAGCGCCTGAAGCGCGAAGCCCTGTCGGTCAAATTCGCCGGCCTCGACATTGCCGAGTTCGGCGACCTGACGGTGCTCAAGCTGAAGGACTTGCTGATGCCCGTCGCGCATGGCGAATATGGGGCAGTCTCCGACACCTCAAAGGGCCATGTTCTGGAAAAAGCGGTCCGCGATGCAGCGGTCGAACAACGGATTGCGGCGGGCGGCTCTGCGCACAAGAGCGCGCCCGACGTGCGCCGTACGCCCAATCTCTCCGACGAGAAGCGGATCGCCGCCCAACGCCTTGCCTGCGAATTGATCGAGCGGCTCGAGCCGCTGATCGATCTTGGCCTTGGCTACATTTCGCTCGACCGCAGCACGCCGACGCTCTCCTCCGGAGAGCTGCAGCGCTTGCGGCTTGCCACCCAATTGTCGTCACAGCTTTTCGGCGTGGTCTATGTGCTTGACGAGCCTTCGGCGGGGTTGCACCCGGCAGATGGCGAAGCCTTGCTCACTATCCTCGAGCGTCTCAAGGCGGCGGGCAACTCCCTGTTCGTCGTCGAACATGATCTCGACGTGATCCGCCGCGCGGAATGGCTCGTCGATGTCGGGCCAGGAGCCGGGGAGAAGGGCGGTGAAGTCCTCTACAGCGGGCCGATAGAGGGGCTTGCCGACGTCGAAACTTCGATCACCCGCCGCTACCTGTTCGCAGAGCCGCTTCGGAGTGAGCGCACACCGCGCGATCCCAAGGCATGGCTACGCCTGGAAGGGATCAGGCGGAACAATCTCCATGGTCTCGACGTCGAGTTTCCCATCGGCTGCTTCACCGCTGTCACCGGCGTTTCGGGATCGGGCAAATCCAGTCTTGTCAGTCAGGCGCTGCCCGAGCTCGTCACGGAACACCTCGGCGGCGCCCCCGTGGCCGAGGAGGAGGATATCGATCCGCTGCTCGATGTTGCGCAGAACGACACTGAAGGACGCATTGTCGCAGGCATGGAGCATGTTCGCAGGCTGGTGCGGGTCGATCAGAAACCGATCGGCCGCACGCCGCGCTCGAACCTATCTACCTACAGCGGCATGTTCGACCATGTGCGACGGATCTTCGCTGATACGCCGCTCGCCCGCCGGCGACACTACAGCCCGGGAAGGTTCTCGTTCAACGTCGCGCAAGGCCGCTGCCCTGTGTGCGAGGGCGAGGGATACGTCATGGTGGAGCTGCTGTTCCTGCCGAGCGTTTTTGCCCCGTGCTCGACCTGTCATGGCTCTCGCTACAACCCGCAAACGCTCGAAGTCGAATGGAACGGGCGCAATATCGCCCAGGTGCTCGAACTGACGGTCGACGATGCGTGCGATTTCTTCGCTGGCGAGGCATCTGTGATGCGCTCCCTCGCCGTGTTGCGGGAGATCGGTCTTGGCTATCTGAGGCTCGGTCAGCCGGCGACCGAGCTGTCTGGCGGGGAGGCGCAGCGCATCAAGCTGGCGACTGAACTGCAACGCGCCCAGCGCGGCAACACGATCTACATCCTCGACGAGCCAACTTCGGGGCTTCACCCCTCCGATGGCGACCGGCTGATGCAACACCTGCAGGGACTCGTAGACGCCGGCAATACCGTCGTAGTCGTCGAACATGACATGCGCGTCATCACACAGGCGGACTGGATTATCGACCTGGGACCGGGGGCCGGGGAAGACGGGGGCCGTATCGTTGCCAGCGGCGTCCCTGGCGTCGTTGCGGAAGCGGAAGGCAGTCTCACCGCCCGCTATCTCAAGGCGGCGCTGTAGGTCGTAAATCTGGCCGAACGCACGTTCCATCAGGTGCATCTCAACCACACGTTGGAATGGGTCGAATCTGGAAGCGGGAGCCGGCGGTGTGTCACCGCGGTTGACGCGGCTTAGGGTTTGAGTGCCCGTCAGGTGCGCCGTGTTCGTGATACGCGCCGTGGCGTAAGGCCAATCGCTGGCCATCCGCCACGCTTGCTTTGTGCGGACCTTCTCCAGGGAGAGGGCCCTCACATGGTTCGTCGAAACGCCCCGTCTTAATTCCCCGCTGCGAGCGCTGCGCCCACACCTTCTGCGATTTCCTCAACGAGTTTGGCACAGAAGGCGGGCAAATCATTGGGATCGCGGCTGGTAACAAGGCCGTTGTCGACCACGACTTCCTCATTGGTCCATGCACCGCCGGCGTTCTCGATATCGACCTTCAGCGTCGGGTAGGACGTCAAGGTGCGACCCTCAAGCACGCCCGCCTCGATCAATGTCCAGGGTGCATGGCATATAGCCGCAACAGGTTTTTTCTGATCGAAGAAAGCCCGGATGAAAGCAATTGCCTCGACGCTGCCGCGCAGCTTGTCGGCACCGACAGTCCCCCCGGGCACAACAAGTCCGTCGAAATCGTCGGCTTTGACCTCGGAAAACGTCTTGTCGATAGTATAGCTGCCGCCCTCGTCAAGATCGCTATTGACTGTGCGAGCCTTGCCCGGTTCAAAACTGACCACGGTCACTTTGCCACCAGCGTCCTCGACAGCTTGCTTGGGCTTCGAGAATTCTGGTTCTTCCGTCCCGCGAGGTGCGATCAGAATGGCAACTGATTTGCCTTCCAAAGTCATAATTTATTTCCTATTCCGTCGAAGGCTAAAGTCAGGTGCCCGGCTTGAGCACGACCTTCGTCCAACCAGCATCGCGCTCGTCGAAATGCTTGTAGGCGTCTGGTGCCTGATCAAGCGGCAGTCGGTGCGAGATGATTTGGGCAGGATTGGCCCGGTCCTGCTCGATAAGCTTCATCAGTCGCCGGTTGTAGTACTTTACATTGCACTGGCCGGTACCGATCTTCTGACCCTTGAACCAGAAGTTGCCGAAGTCGAACGCCATCTTGCCTTCCTTCTGGAGATCGTCGGGCGCGTTCGGGTCTTCCGGAATGAACACGCCGACGACGCCGATTCCGCCGGTGGCCTTCGTGCTTTTGACAAGGCAGTTCATCGTGTAATTGCTGCGCTCCTTGCCGTGGCGATCGCAACACTGGTATCCGACCGCCTCGACCCCCCGGTCGGTCCCGAGGCCGCCGGTTGCGTCAAGGATCTGCTGGGCGGGATCGCCCTTGCGCATGTCGATCGGAATGGCGCCCATCGCCTCGGCCAGCTTCAGGCGATCATCGTGAGAATCGACCACGAAGATCTGAGAGGCACCGCGAATTTGGGCTGAATGCGCGGCCATTAAGCCCACCGGACCGGCGCCGTAGATCGCGATGCTTTCGCCAGGCATGAAGCCTGACAGTTCGACGCCATGCCAACCCGTCGGGAAGATGTCGGAGAGCATGACATAGTCATCCTCCTTCTCCTCGGCGTCCTCGGGCAGCTTCAGACAATTGAAGTCCGCATAAGGAACACGCATCAATTCGGCCTGACCACCTTGCCACGGACCCATCTCGGCAAAGCCATACGCTGCGCCGGCGGTTCCAGGGTTGGTCGTGAGGCAAAAACCCGTCAAACCGCGTTCGCAATTTTCGCAGAAACCGCAACCGACGTTGAACGGCATGCACACGCGATCGCCCTTCTTGATACGATCTACGGCAGCGCCGACTTCGATGACCTCGCCAAGGTTTTCGTGACCGAAGACCCTGCCCTTCTCAAAGCTGGTACGGCCCTCATACATATGAAGGTCCGACCCGCAGATATTGGTCGTGGTCAGCCGGATGATGACATCAGTCTGCTTTTCGATCTTGGGATCATCGATGGTATTGACGGAAACATCTTTAGGCCCGTTGTACACGACAGCTTTCACGGATCTTTTCCTTTCGAAGCTCTTCTTAACGCGTCATCAAATCGAGAGCTTGGTTATGATCCGGTCCCTCGCAACGCGGACGACATCGCACCCCTCCAAATGATCTCAGTTTACTGAACCTTCTGCTACCTGAGAGGTTCCGTCCCGAAGGGCCGTCCTGGGATAGATTCACCGCAGCTTTCTGAATGACCGGGCCAGAACGGCCGAATAAAGCGCCAAACGGAGACGACCAGCGCCGCGCGGGAGGCGCGCCTGGCGCACGAGCCCGCCGCCGTCGACTGAGCCGGTCCGTCGCGCCCGGCACCGCGCTCCAGGGCTCAGCCCCGCGCCAACGCCTGCGCCGCCGCCTCGACCACGCTCTGGTCCTGCTTGCCGGTGCCCCCCGACACGCCCACCGCGCCGATCACCGTCTCGCCCTCCTTGATGGGCACGCCCCCGGCGAAGATCATCACCTTGCCGTCATTGGAGGCATGGATGCCGTAGAAGTCGGCGCCCGGCTGGGCGAGCTTCGCCAGCGCCATAGTCTCGACGTCGAACGCTCGCGCCGTCCACGCCTTGCCGATCGCGATGTCGACGCTGCCGCGCCACGCATCGTCCATCCGCGCGAACGCTAGGAGGCAGCCGCCCGCGTCCACCACTGCGATGTTCATCGGATTGCCGATCCGCTCGGCCTCCGCGATCCCAGCATCGATGATCGTACGCGCATCGTTCAGGTCGAGCGTCTGGGTGGTGCGCATGGCGTGTCTCCGTGGCAGTTCGGGGAAATCCGCTCAATGCACGCCGCCGCGCCCGAGTTCCCCGGACGCGGCGATGAGAGCGACGCGCTAGGTAATGACCGCTCCGCTATTTCGCGGCCAGCAGGGTGAACTTGTGAATCTGCGGCGGTTCAGAAAACAGTTCTTCTGCCTTGTCCATCAGTGCGGCGGCAACCTTGCCGTCGAGATGTGCCTGCCGATCCTCCTCTGTGTCGAACGTATCGAAGATCGCGTACGCACCGGGACCTTCCTCGATCGCATACCAGGTCAGAGTGCCCGGCTCAGCTTGAACGAGCGGCAATGCCGAGGTCAGGAAATCGGCGACGTCGCGCTCTTTTCCGGGCTTGGCCTTCAGTGGTACATACAGGGCAAGTTTGGGCATAAATGACTCCTCAAGTGAAACGGACAGGTATTATTCGGCAAAGTAACGGACGAGCGGGCCGGTACGTTCCCCATGAGGCGGAGCAAGCGCGGCCCCGCCTCCTAATCGAAATCAGCACTGCTGTGCGGTCGGCCGGATGACGATCGCGTTGACGTCGACGTCATCAGGTTGTGCGACAGCGAACGCGATAGCACGCGCCACCGATGCCGCCGGGATGGCCTGCTTGTAGAAGTCTGAGCAGCCCCCACCGGGTGGTCCGGGTAGATAGTTAGTGCATTGTCGTCTCCGCCGCCATTGCCGGGCGCAGGTGGAGCGAAGCGGAACCGGAGGCCGGCAATGGCGGCGTCGCCGCTTCTGACTGCGATGCGCCGGCATGCCTCGGCCGTCGTGCCGCCCTGGCCCAGCATGATCTCAACCTCACGCAGCTTGCCGATGATCTCCTCGGGCTTGTGCTTCTTCGCTGGCATTCGTCGTCCCTTCCTCGATCCAGACTCTCATAGTCGATGGACCACTCAGAAGGGGGCAGCTCAAGGCCGCAGCACGACCTTGATCACGCCGTTCTTCTTGTCGCGGAACTGCTTGTACATGTCCGGCGCGTCTTCGAGGCTGGCGGGGTGGGTGACGACGAAGCTCGGGTCGATCTCGCCGGCGACGATCTTGTCGAGCAGCGGCTTGGTGTAGGCCTGAACGTGGGTCTGCCCCATCTTGATCGTCAGTCCCTTGTTCATCGCCGCGCCGATCGGGATCTTGTCGCCCATGCCCACATAGACGCCGGGGATCGAGATCGTCCCCGCCTTGCGCACGCTCATGATCGCCTCGCGCAGGACATGAACGCGGTCGGTGGCGAGGAAGACGGTCGCCTTGGCTTTGTCGAGCACGGCGTCGGCCGAGCCATGCGCGGAGGCTTCACAGCCGACGCAGTCGATCGCGCTGTCAGGCCCGCGATTGTCGGTGCGCGCCATCAGCTCGTCATAGACGTCGACGTCGCCGAAGTTGATCGTCTCGGCGCCGCCGGCCTCGGCCATCGCCAGCCGCTCGGGGACCTCGTCGATCGCGATCACGCGCCCCGCGCCCATCATGATCGCCGATCGGATCGCGAACTGGCCAACCGGGCCGCAGCCCCAGATCGCGACGGTGTCGCCCGGCTTTATCTGGGCGTTCTCGGCCGCCATGTAGCCGGTCGGAAAGATGTCGGACAGGAACAGGGCCTGCTCGTCCGTGAGATTGTCGGGAATCTTGATGGGGCCGACATCGGCCATCGGCACGCGCAAATCTTCGGCTTGGCCGCCGCAATAGCCGCCCATCATATGGCTGAAGCCGAACAGGCCGGCGGGCGAATGGCCCATCGCCTTGATCGCCATTTCGGCATTGGGATTGGTGGTGTCGCAGCACGAGAACAAACCCTGCTTGCAAAACCAGCACGAACCGCAGCTAATGGTGAACGGAACGACGACGCGGTCCCCCTTCTGCAAGTTGGTAATCTCGGAGCCGACCTCGACCACCTCGCCCATATTTTCGTGGCCGAGGATATCGCCGCTCTCCATCGTCGGCTGGTAACCATCGAGGAGATGAAGGTCGGAGCCGCAAATCGCGCAGGCGGTGATCTTAATGATGACGTCGCGCGGATGCTTGATTTCGGGGTCCGGGACGGTGTCCACCCGAACGTCGCCCTTTCCGTGCCAACAGAGCGCGCGCATGTCAGACCTCCCTTTTTGAGTGAATGGCAGGTGAACCGGCCGTCTGACAGAAAGTTCCCGTCGTTACCGCGGCATTCGAACTATTGAATGAAAAGGCAGGAACCCGACTGCTCACCGCTTGTTGTGGCTATCACACGAAGCCGAAGACTGGTTGGAGCCGCCGTCGGCGGAGACGGGCGCGCGGCCGCGAAATGCCGGTCGAGACTGATTCAAGCGAGTAAGCGAAGGAGCATCTCATGACCATCAAGCAAGTATCCGTATCGCTCGAAGACGCTCAGCGCGTGATCGCCGCCGGTCAAGCCAAGGCTGGCGAGATCGGGTCGCCGAGCAACGTGGCCGTGGTTGATGCGGGCGGCAACCTCGTCTCCCACATTCGCATGGACGG
>CALRZK010000108.1:0-8045 GCA_943372615.1 Bradyrhizobium ivorense
GTGAATCGCTGGTCGACGGCATCCGCCGCGGCACCGATGTCATGATGTCGGGCAAGGTCGCCATGGTTGCCGGCTTCGGCGACGTGGGCAAGGGCTCGGCCGCGTCGCTGCGCCAGGCCGGTTGCCGCGTGCTGGTGTCCGAAATCGATCCGATCTGCGCGCTGCAGGCGGCGATGGAAGGCTATGAAGTCGTGACCATGGAAGACGCGGCACCGCGCGCCGACATCTTCGTCACCGCAACCGGTAACAAGGACATCATCACCATCGAGCACATGCGCGCGATGAAGGATCGTGCGATTGTTTGTAACATCGGTCACTTTGACAACGAGATCCAGATCGCGACGTTGAAGAACCTGAAGTGGGACAATATCAAACCTCAGGTGGATGAAATCACCTTCCCGGACGGCAAGCGCATGATCCTGCTGTCGGAAGGCCGCCTGGTGAATCTCGGCAATGCGACCGGTCACCCGTCCTTCGTGATGTCGGCGTCCTTCACCAACCAGACGCTGGCGCAGATCGAACTGTTCGCCAACAACACCGACGGCAAGTACAAGAAGGAAGTCTATGTGCTGCCGAAGTCGCTGGACGAGAAGGTCGCGCGTCTGCATCTCGCCAAGATCGGCGTCAAGCTGAGCACGCTGAGCAACGAGCAGGCTGCTTACATCGGCGTGAAGCAGGAAGGCCCGTTCAAGGCCGACCACTATCGCTACTGAGTTCGGCGAGAGCTGAATGAGAAAAGCCCCGGAGCGATCCGGGGCTTTTTTTGTTCTCAGCGTGCTATTGCTCTGGCGCCTTTCCGCACGACGGCAGCGGAGTGGAATCTCCGCCTCGTCGATCATCAGTTATTCGCTGCAACGGCGGATGGCTTGTGGAAGCTGTATCCAAAACCGGCCTTGACGGTCCAGTTCGGCGTCCGGCTGTCGGGCTCATACATGCCGTCGGGACTCACAGCGGATGCCCCATATCGGAAGCTCAGATAATCGATGCCGGCATTCATGTGCCATTTATCAGTGATGGCATAGTCGGCCGACAGGCCAGCCATATAGATGGATGACGAGCCGAGATTGTAGGTCCACGGATTGACGGGGAAACCGCCGTTATAAGATACTTTCATGGTCGGAGCCGAAGTCGTGCCCAGCAAGCCCGAGGCTGACAGGACGAGGCGCTCCGTCGCCGCCCACTGCAGCAGCATCCCTCCACCGACATAGGTGTGCTCGTAGAGTTCGTCATATCCGGACGGGCCGAACCTGTTGCTGAGGCTTCGATTCCAGCCCCGGTACCCCATGCCGAGATATGGGGTCACCATCCAGTCGGTTGCGATGTCGAACCCTTTGCCGAAGCGAAGATCAAGCGTGCGGATGTCCGCGCCGCTGCGACCCGATCTGACCGGGCCGCCTGATGCGCCATAGTCGGTTTGTCCATGAAGCCAGGTGAACGCGCCCATAAAATATATATTGTTCACTGGACCTGCTGACCCCATGGCAGATACGCCGAGCTGAAGGCCTGGAAGCCAGCCGGCTTCGCTGCTGAAGCGAGGATCGGTTGCTGTTGTTTCGACATAATCGACGCGTTGTCCGACGATGCTCAGGCCGACCTGGGTATTTGCGATCAGGATCGGATTCATCCAGGCGCGGGCGTCCAGCGAGGTTTTGACTAGCATGTCAGAAGCGAGGGCGCTGCCGTCGAACATCGCCAATACGGCGCAGCAAAAGGCGCAGTTCAACTTGGAGCCCATCGGACGCCTCCTTGACTTGCAAATAGAATAAACCTTAAGTTGTATTTAGTTGTAGCGTGTCCCTCGACGTCTGGCAACAGTTCGAGTGCTGGACGGGTTTCATGGTGTGCATCGGCGCGCCGGAAATGCGGGCCGATGCACGACGTTGCTGGTTTCGATCAGGCCAGCATTTCGCGAACCATCGGGATGACCTTGGTCCCGTAGAGTTCGATGCAGCTCATCAGCTTCTCGTGCGGTAGCGGGCCAGCGCTGTATTTCATATCGAAGCGCGAGAGGCCCAGCGCTTTCGCCGTCTTCGCGATCTTCTTCGCGACGGTCTCTGGCGAGCCCACATAGAGCGAGCCATGATCCACTTCCTGATCGAATTCGCGCCGTTCCATCGGAGGCCAGCCGCGCTCCTTGCCGATGCGGTCGCGCATCTGCTTGTAGTCGCCCCAGATGTCCTCGCGCGCCTGCTCGTCGCTGGCGGCGACATAGCCGGGTGAATGCACGCCGATCGGCTTCACTGGCCGCTTAATCTCGGCATAGGCGCGGTGATAGAGATCGACGTAAGGTTTGAAGCGTTCGGGATCACCGCCGATGATGGCGAGCATCAAAGGCATGTCGTAGCGCACCGCACGCACGACGGATTGCGGGCTACCGCCGACACCGATCCAGATCACGAGATTGCCGGTCTCGATCGGCGGATAAACGCGCTGATTGGTCAGAGCAGGACGGGTACTGCCGCTCCAGGTGACTTCCTTGCTATTCACCAGCTCCGCAAACAGATCCAGCTTGTCCTCGAACAGCGTCTCGTACTGATCGAGCTTGAAGCCGAAGAGCGGGAAGGACTCGGTGAACGAACCGCGGCCAAGGATAACTTCGGCGCGGCCGTTGGATGCAGCATCGACTGTCGCAAAGCGTTGGAAGACACGGATCGGATCGTCGGAGCTGAGCACGGTGACTGCCGATCCCAAACGGATACGGTCAGTGCGAGCTGCGATAGCGGCCAGCACGACTTCCGGCGCGGACACGGCAAAATCCGCGCGATGATGTTCGCCCACGCCGAAGAAATCCACGCCAAGTTTGTCGGCGAGCACGGCTTCGTCGATGACGTTACGGATGACCTGTGCATGCGACAGCATCTGGCCGTCAGCACTGCGCGTGACGTCGCCGAAGGTGTCGAGACCTAATTCGAGTGTCATGAGATGTATCCCGGGCTGAAAACGACAAAGGCCGCGCAGGGTGCGCGGCCTTTTTGATTTTTCTTGGCTCGTCCAGCTTTGCTGGCGCTTACTTGGGTTCGGAGATCGCGAACTTCAAGGTGCCGATACCGTCTACGCCACACTCGACCTTGTCGCCTGGATTGAGCGCAGCGACACCCGCCGGCGTGCCGGTGAGGATAACGTCGCCGGCGCCGAGTTCAACCTGCAGCGAAAGCTTCGAGATGATCTCGGCGATGTTCCAGATCATTTCCGAGAGGTCGCCCTTCTGGCGCTCGGTGCCGTTCACCGACAGCCAGATCTTGCCCTTGGACGGATGACCGGACTTCGAAGCCGGAATCAGTGCGCCTGTCGGAGCGGACATGTCGAACGACTTGCCGATCTCCCAGGGCTGCTCTTTCTTGCGCGAGATGGTCTGCAGGTCGCGGCGGGTGAGGTCAACGCTGACGCCGTAACCCCAGACGTGATCGAGCGCCTGCTCGGGCGTAATGTTGAGGCCGCCGCTCTTCAGCGCCACCAGCAGCTCGACTTCGTGCTGCATGTCCTTGGTCAGTGTCGGGTAGGGGATCACGCTGCCATCGGCCACGGCCATGTCGGCATGCTTGGCGAAGAAGAAGGGAGGGTTGCGCTCGTCATTGCCGAGCTCGCGGATGTGCTCGAGATAATTGCGGCCGACGCACCAGACGCGGCGGACCGGGAATTTCGAGGTCTCGCCCTGAACGGCGATGGCGGCCTGCGGCGGCTGTGGGATCACGTAGGAAGCGGTCATGCAAGACATCCGGTTGAAACTCCCCGTCATTGCGAGGAGCAAAGCGACGAAGCAATCCAGTTCTTTCGGAGCGGGCCAGCTGGATTGCTTCGCTGCGCTCGCAATGACGAAGTGTTACGCCGATGCGTCGAGCGGCGCCAGCGGCGAGGCTTCACGATGCTGCAAGCGGAAGAAGGACGCATAGCGGCCATCCCGACGCAGCAGGTCATCGTGACGCCCGCGCTCGACGATCTCGCCGCCCTCGACCACCAGGATCGCATCGGCGTGCATGATGGTGTGCAGGCGATGCGCGATGACGATGGTGGTGCGGTTCTGGCAGAGATGCTCGATGGCTTCTTGCACCGACTTTTCAGACTCGGAGTCGAGCGCCGCGGTGGCTTCGTCCAACAGGATCAGCGGTGCATTCTTCACCAGCGCGCGAGCAATGGCGATACGCTGGCGCTGGCCGCCCGATAGTGTGGTGCCGTGTTCGCCGACCGGCGTGTCATAGCCCTGCGGGAAGCCGAGGATGAAGTCGTGAGCGCAAGCGGCCTTGGCCGCAGCGACGATCTCGTCCTCCGTCGCGCCCGGCTTGCCGAAGGCGATGTTGTCGCGAATGGTGCCGCGGAACATGTAGACGTCCTGGCCGACATAGGCGGTCTGGCCGCGCAGCGAGCGGCGGGAGATGTCGGCGGTGTTCTGGCCATCGATGGTGATCTGGCCTTCGGATACTTCGTACATGCGCAGCAGCAGCGCCAGCACGGTGGATTTGCCGCCACCGGACGGACCGACCAGGGCGGTCATCTTGCCGGGCTCGGCAACGAAACTCATGCGGTTGAGCACGATCTCACTGGGCCGATAGCGGAAGGTGACGTCGCGCAGCTCGACGCGGGCATCGGTCAGCTTCAGTGCGGGCTTGTGGTCGTCATTGGGCTCGGTGGCCGGACTATCGACAATCTCCAGCAGCGTGTGTGCGCCGATGAGCTGGCTGTTGAGGTCGATGTTCAGGCGGGCGAGGCGCTTGGCCGGCTCGTAAGCGAGCAGGAATGCGGTGATGAAGGAGAAAAACTGGCCGGGCGTCGCGCCCATCGCCACCACGCGGTAGCCGCCATACATCAGCGCGCCGGCAATGGCGAAGCCGCCGAGGCTTTCCATCAGCGGCGACGAGCGGCTGGAGACGCGCGCCATCTTGTTGGCGTTCTGCTCGACGGAAGAGATGCTGGCCTCCATCCGCGCCTGCATCGTCTGCTCCAGCGTGAAGGCCTTGACGGTGCGAATGCCCTGCAGCGATTCCTGCATCACTTCGAGGATCTCGGCGGTGCCTGTGAACTGGTTGCGCGCGAGGCCCTTGATGCGGCGGACGAGCTTGCGCAGCACCAGGATCGCGGGCGGCGCCACCAGGAAGCCGGTGATGGCCATATAGGGATCCTGCATCACCATCACGCTGACCAGCGCAATGAGCGACAGCAGATCGCGACCGACGGCGTTGATCAGCAGATTCAGAACCTGCGTCACCGAATTGGCGCCAGCCGTGAGGCGCTGCAGGAATTCGGAGGAGTGGCGTTCGGAGAAGAAGCCGATGCTCTCGCTCATCAGCTTCGCGAACA
This sequence comes from Bradyrhizobium ivorense, assembly GCA_943372615.1. Classification (GTDB taxonomy): domain Bacteria; phylum Pseudomonadota; class Alphaproteobacteria; order Rhizobiales; family Xanthobacteraceae; genus Tardiphaga; species Tardiphaga ivorense_A. The sequence continues at coordinate 5,293 of CALRZK010000108.1, forward strand.
GCCGGCGCTGGTTGTTGGCGACGATGGCATTGGAGATCTTCGACAGGATGACCGTATGACCATAGGTCGCGGCGCCCTTGGCCAAAAAGATCAGCACCACGAAACCGGAAAACAGCGCGATGCGCTCGATGCTGCGGTCCACATAAGCCTGGTTGATCACCTCACCGAGCATATAGGCGGAGGCGGCCGTGGCGCCGGCCGAGACAGCCATCAGCAAGAAGGCGGCGAGGTAGCGGCGCCAATAGGTCGCCGCTTGCTCGGTGACGAGGCGGCGGATCAACGCCCAGGCGCCATAGGGATCGTCGGTAACTTTGCGTGTAACTTTGGCCATCCGCGGTCCAGACGCGCTGAACGGAACCGCCCGCGGCAGAGTGCCGGGCGCCCGGTCGGCGTTGCGAAACAGCCGCCTGATTGCCCGTTAAAGCGCAGATTTTCAAGCCAAATTCGCCCTTGTCAGGACTTTGTTAACCCACTCGTCGAACCGCAGCGGAAGGCAGAATCAGGCCGATTGCGCCATCAGTTCGACCCCGAAGCGCTCTCGGGCAAGTTTTTCCTCCCATGCGAGCGCGTGGCGGGCGATGGTTTCGAGGTCGTCGTAAACAGGCGTCCAGTCGAGTGTCGCGCGGATGCGGCGGGTATCGGCGATCATGGTCATGATGTCGCCGTCGCGCGGCGGCGCATATTGGACAGCGAAATTGCGGCCGGACGCGCGGCGCACGGCCTCGATAGTTTCCAGTACCGAATAGCCGCGCCCATAGCCGCAATTCAGCGTGGTTGAAGTACCGCCATTGCGCAAATAAGCGAGCGCCGCACGGTGCGCCTGCACAAGATCGCTGACATGGATGAAATCACGGATGCAGCTGCCGTCGGGTGTCGGGTAGTCGGTGCCATAGACGTCAATCTTGCTACGCTGGCCGGTGGCGGCTTCGACCGCGATCTTCAACAGGTGCGTGGCGCCCATGGTGGCAAGGCCGGTGCGACCTTGCGGGTCCGCGCCGGCGACATTGAAGTAGCGCAGCACGACGAATTCCATGCCATAGGCCGGCGCGATGTCGTGCAGCATGATCTCGGTCATCAGTTTCGATGAACCGTAGGGCGACAACGGGCGCGTTGGAGCTTCTTCGGCGACCGGCATGACATCAGGATTGCCATAGACGGCCGCGGTCGATGAAAAGATGAAGCGTTTGACGCCGCACTTCACGGCCGCATTGAGCAGGTTGCGCGAGGTCGCGGTGTTGTTGCGATAATAGCTGAGCGGGTCGCGCATCGATTCCGGCACGACGACCGAGCCCGCGAAATGGATGATGGCATCGACGCCATGGGCGTTGATCACCCCCTCGACGAGGTTCTCGTCGGCAACGTCGCCGATGAACAACGGCACGCCTTCGGGCAGATAGGTCGAGAAGCCGGTGGACAGATTGTCGATGACAACGACATTCTCGCCGGCTTCCACCAGCGCATGTACCATGTGACTTCCGATGTAACCGGCGCCGCCGGTGACCAGAACCGTCATGTGGATTGTCTCACTCTCCCGTTTGGAGGGACGATAGACGTTTTGCGATGAAGGGCGGGTTTCGGCGCGTGGTTACTGGTCTCTATGCTTAATGTTGCGTATAGGAACCGGGGCGAAATGGAGTTCTCGGTGCCGATTGTGGGCAAAACAGCCGGAAAATTGCAGGTGATCATCACCAACCTGCATTGGCGCTACTCCGGTGTGACGGCGACAAACCGCATGGTGGCGCCTAAACTCACCAAGATGATCGATGTCGCCTGGTTGGGATCGGACATTCCTACCGGCATTGCGAATTTGAGCGTTGGCGGGCTCCTGAAGCTGTGGATGCGGCGTGCGCCCGTCATCTGGCATGCACGGCGCAACAACGAGATGATCGTCGGCGTTCTGCTGCGCGCACTCGGCTGGCCGCTAAAGCTGCTCTTCACGTCGGCGGCACAGCGCCATCACAGCTGGATCACGCGCTGGCTGATCCGCCGCATGGATGCGATCATTGCGACGTCGGATGCGTCGGCGTCTTATCTCAAGCGCGATGCGACCGTCGTGACGCATGGCGTCGATACCGATCGTTATGCACCGCCGCTCGATCGCGCGGCGGCCTTCGCCGAAGCGAAGCTGCCCGGGCGCTATGCCATCGGTTGCTTCGGCCGCGTGCGGGCGCAGAAGGGCACCGATCTGTTCGTCGATGCGATGTGCGCGCTGCTGCCGCATTATCCGGATTTTTCAGCGGTGATTGTTGGTGCCATCACGCCGGATCAGATCGGTTTTGCCAATGAATTGCGTCGGAAGATTGCGGAGGCTGGCCTGCAGGATCGCATCGTCATCACCGGCGAATTGCCGATCGAAGAGGTCGAGCAGTGGTTTAAAAGACTAACAATCTACGCTTTTACATCGCGCAATGAGGGGTTTGGCCTGACGCTGATCGAGGCGATGTCTGTCGGTGCGGCGCTCGTTGCAACACGTGCCGGCGCTGCTGAAATTGCTGTCGACGAGGGCGTCACCGGAACGCTGGTGCCGACAGGCGATGCCGTAGCTCTAGCTGGTGCAATCGAGCCGCTAATGCATGATCCCGACGCTGCGCGCGTCATGGGGGAACGCGGTCGTCAGCGCGTCCTCGAAAAATTTAGTCTCGATGCGGAAGCGCGCAATATCGCCGCGGTCTATCGCAAGCTCATCTGACCTTTCAGGATATCCGCTACAAAGGCATCGAGATCGCCGCCGGCGAACAGAAAGCCGGGCAAAT
>CALRZK010000109.1:0-8039 GCA_943372615.1 Bradyrhizobium ivorense
GACGAAGCAATCCAGCTTTTCTTCACTTGGCTTTCTGGATTGCTTCGCTGCGCTCGCAATGACGGGGGGCGGCACCCGGGCTACGAGTTCACTGACTTTTTGATGTGCATCAAAGTCCGCAAATTGCCGATTGATCAGGCTTGCCAGGAATTGCTTTAGGTTTAAAATATCTCCCGTTCAGGCAGACTGCAAAAGCAGGACATGCGGAGGCTGACATGAAGATCGCGATTATCGGTGGCGGGCCGGCGGGCCTCTATTCTGCGATCCTGCTCAAGAAGCAGCGGCCGGAAGCCCAGATCACCGTCTATGAGCGCAACCGCTCCGACGACACATTCGGCTTCGGCGTTGTGTTCTCCGACACCACGCTCGACACGTTCGAGAAGCACGATCTCCCCAGCTATCAGCGCATCACCCAGGAATTCGCTTACTGGGACGATATCGCGATCCACTTCCGCGGCACCGTGCACCGTGTCGGCGGCAACGGATTTTGCGGCTGTTCGCGCCGCACGCTGCTGCTGATCCTGCAGGAGCGTGCGCGCGAACTCGGCGTGCATCTGATCTTCGAGGCGGACATTACCGACGAAGCACGCTTCGCGGATTGCGATCTCGTGCTGCTGGCTGATGGCATCAACAGCCATTTCCGCAACAAATATATCGAGCACTTTTCGCCCGACACCGACTGGCGCACCAACAAGTTCACCTGGATGGGATCGACCAAGCCGCTCGATGCCTTCACCTTCCTGTTCCAGGAAACCGAATGGGGCCCGTTCATCGCCCATGCCTATCAATACGAGGCCGGGCGCTCTACCTGGATCTTCGAGACCGATGCGGAAACATTCAAGCGCGCCGGCCTCGAAGGCCTTGGCGAGCAGGAGTCCGCCGATCGCATGCATGCGATTTTCAAGGATTTCCTCGGCGAGCATAAGCTCCTGATCAATCGCTCCATGTGGCGCAATTTCCCGATGATGCGCAACAAGCGCTGGGTGAAGGACAATATGGTCCTGCTCGGCGACGCCAAGGCGACGGCACATTTCTCCATCGGCTCCGGTACCAAGCTGGCGATGGAAGATGCGATCGCGCTCGCCGATGCGATGGCGAAGGCGCCCACCGTCGAAGCCGCGCTGTCGGCCTATGAGACCGGCCGCCGCGAAGAAGTGGAGAAGATCCAGCACTCCGCCGACGTCTCGCTGGTGTGGTTCGAGCACGTCGATCGCTTCTGGAATTTCGATCCCGTGCAGTTCGCCTTCGGCGTCATGACGCGGTCCAAGGCGATCACCTATGACAATCTCGCCATGCGCGCGCCGGATTTCGTCAAGCAGGTCGATAAAGTGTTTGCGAAGCAGGTGAAGGCGCAGGGGTTCGACGTCGATGTCGAGAAGCCCGAAGTGCCGATGTTCCAGCCGTTCAGGATGCGCGAGATGGTGCTCGCCAATCGCGCCGTGGTTTCGCCCATGTGCATGTATTCGGCCAAGGACGGTGTGCCGAACGATTTCCATCTGGTGCATTACGGCGCCCGCGCCATGGGCGGTGCCGGCCTCGTCTTCACCGAGATGGTCTGCGTGGCTAAGGATGCGCGCATCACGCCCGGCTGCGCCGGCATTTACACCGACGAGCAGGAAGCGCAGTGGAAGCGTATCGTCGATTTCGTGCATGGCAACTCGGCGGCAAAGATCTGCCTGCAGCTCGGCCATGCCGGCCGCAAGGGCGCGAGCAAATTGATGTGGGAGGGCATGGATCGCCCGCTCAAGGAAGGCGCGTGGGATATCGTCTCCGCATCGCCGCTGCCCTATTTCCCGGATAGCCAGGTGCCTGGCGAACTCGATCGCAAGGGCATGGATCGCATCAAGCAGCAATTCGTCGATGCGACGCTGCGCGGTGATCGCGCCGGCTTCGACATGCTGGAGATGCATACGGCCCACGGCTATCTGCTCGCCAGCTTCCTGTCGCCGCTCACCAACAATCGCACGGACGAGTATGGCGGCTCGCTGGAAAACCGCCTGCGCTTCCCGCTGGAAGTGTTTGCTGCGATGCGCGCGGCCTGGCCGAAGCACAAGCCGATGTCGGTGCGCCTCTCGGCCACTGACTGGGCCGAAGGCGGCACCACCGGCGACGATGCCGTTCTGTTCGCGCGGGCCTTTGCGGAAGCGGGCGTCGATCTCGCCGATATCTCCACCGGCCAGACGGTGAAGGAGTCGCGTCCGATCTATGGCCGCATGTTCCAGACGCCGTATTCCGATCAGGTCCGCAACGAGGCTCATGTCGCCACCATGTGCGTCGGCAACATCACCACGGCCGATCAGGTCAACACCATTCTTGCCGCCGGCCGCGCCGATCTCGTCGCGCTTGGGCGTCCGCATCTCACGGACCCGTCTTTCACCATCAAGGCTGCCGCCTGGTATGGCGCGAAAGATGCATATGCTCCGCCGCAATACATGCCCGGCAAGGATCAGATTTTCCGCAACAGCGTGCGCGAGAAGCAGGATTTCGACGACCTGAAAATTAAGGCTAAGCCGAAGACACGTGCCGAAATGCGCGCCGAAGCGGCAAAGTCGCTTGCTGCTGAATAGCTGAGCATGTCACTTTTACCTTCTCCCCGCTTGCGGGGAGAAGGTGGCCTGGGGAAGCCGGGACGGATGAGGGGAAGCCTCCACGGGCTTCGAACTTGCGGAGGCTCCCCCTCACCCGACGCCCACATGCTTCGCATGTGAGCATCGACCTCTCCCAGCAAGCGGGGAGAGGTTAGAAGAAAGCGTTGCGTCAAGCGGAGTAGAGCGGATGAAGGCGATTATCGTCGGTGGCGGCATTGGCGGTTTGACCACGGCATTGATGCTGCGGGCGCGCGGCATCGATTGCGAGCTGTATGAGCAGGCGGACACGATCCGCGAGCTCGGCGTCGGCATCAACACGCTGACCCATGCGATCCGCGAACTCACCGGCCTCGGTTTGCTCGACAGGCTCGACGCGATCGCGATCCGCACTGACGAGCTGCATTATCTCAACCGCCACGGCCAGGAAGTCTGGCGCGAGAAGCGCGGCTATGGCGCCGGCTTCGACGTGCCGCAATTTTCCATTCATCGCGGCCGCCTGCAGACCGTCATTCATCGCGCAGTCGACGAGCGGCTTGGAAAAGAAGCGATCCACACCGGCTGCAAGCTCGGCTCCTTCACGCAGGACGAAGGCGGCGTCACCGCATATTTCTTCGACCGCAACAACAATCATGCGAAGACCGCGCGTGGCGATATCCTGATCGGTGCCGACGGCATCCATTCAAAAGTGCGCAACACGCTGTTTCCGAACGAGGGCGGCCCGATCTGGAACGGCCTGATGCTGTGGCGCGGCGCGCGCGACTGGCCGACCTTCCTTACCGGCAATTCGATGATCGTGGCCGGCGGGCTGCATGCGAAAGTCGTGGTCTATCCGATTGCCGAGGGCGAGTCACCGAGCAGCCGCCTGACCAACTGGGCCGTGCTGGTGAAGACCGGCGAGGGCGGCTCATTGCCGCCGCGTCGTGAGGACTGGTCGCGGCAAGGCAAACGCGAAGAGCTGATGCCGCATGTAGCGCGCTTCAAGGTGCCGCATATCGATGTGCCCGCGCTCATCACCGCGACGCCGGAATTTTGGGAATATCCGTGCTGCGACCGCGATCCCCTGCCGTATTGGACAAGCGGCCGCGTCACGCTGCTCGGAGACGCTGCGCATCCGATGTACCCGGTCGGCTCCAACGGCGCCTCGCAGGCAATTCTGGACGCCCGCGCGCTGGCAGACTCGCTGGCCCATGCCGAGCATCCACGTCAGGCGCTGATGGCCTATGAGCGCAAGCGCCTGCCGATGACGGCAGAGATCGTGCGCGCCAACCGCCGCGGCGGCCCGGAAGGCGTCATCGATGCGGTGGAGCAGATCGCGCCGGATGGGTTCGACAATGTCGAGAACGTGCTGAGCTACGCCCAGCGCGAGGCGATCGTGCGCGGCTACGCGCATAAGGCCGGGTTCGGCGCGCAGCCGGGCTTGCAGGTGGTGAACGGGTAGTTCGTTTCCCTCCCCCAAGCGCGCGTATGCGCGCGCCGTGGGGAGGGTGGATCGACTGCGCAGCAGTCGAGACGGGTGGGGTGCTTCCCACACTCCGTCCTGTGGTGCGGAGAGACCCCACCCCCGCCTATCGGCGGACCCTCCCCACTGCGCAGCTTCGCTGCTTGGGGGAGGGAGCACATTTCCGCCTTCGCTTGAATTACGCCCCCGGAGGCGGCGGCAGGAAGTGGATGTTGTACTCGGCAGCGAGCGCCACCACGTCCTCGGGCTTCTGCTCCTTCATATTGTGGATGGCCCAGAACAAGTCATAGAGCCGGCGTGACGGCGACACCCAGAACAGCACTTTTGCGTTCTGGTCCGACTTGTTGAAAATCCCGTGCGGAATGCCGCGCGCGAGGCGCACCAGGTCGCCCGGCGTTGCTGACGTCTCATTCCCATCGAGGAAGAAGTCGAGCTTGCCTTCGAGGATGTAGAGATACTCGTCCTGGTCCGGATGGATATGCGGCGGAACGAAAGTGCCGGGCGGGAAGGTCGCGTGCCACGAGAACGAATCCTCGGTGACGTTCTTCGGAACATAGGTCTGGCCGAGAATGCTCCAGGTGATGCCCTGCATGCCTTCATTGGCACGCGTGATGCCGGCGGATTCTGCTTTCGTCATGCTCTCTCCTTTTTAAACATGCAGGAACCGATCTTTCACCGTCGGATCGCTTCTCAATTGCTCGGACGTTCCGGTCCAGACTACACGGCCTTTTTCGATGACAACATGACGATCGGCAAAGGCCGCCAGCGCATCGACATTCTTGTCGATCACCAGAATGGACTGCTTCTCCGCCTTGAGCTTCTTCAGGCAATTCCAGATTTCGAGTCGGATCAGCGGCGCAAGGCCTTCGGTCGCTTCATCCAGAATCAACAGCTTCGGATTGGTCATCAGCGCGCGGCCGACGGCCAGCATCTGCTGTTCACCGCCCGACAGCTGCGTGCCGAGATTGCTGCGACGCTCCTTCAGGCGCGGAAACAGGTCGTAGATCTTCTCCAGCGTCCAGCGTGCCGGCGGATGCCGCACGGCGGCGGTGGCGATCAGATTTTCCTCCACCGTCAGGGTCGGAAAGATCTGGCGGCCTTCGGGCACGAGGCCGATACCGGCCTGCGCGATGCGATAGGAGGGCTGCCCGGCCATGGGCTTGTTGTCGAAAGTAATGCTGCCGCCGGTCGGATGCAGCAGGCCCATGATGGCATTGATGGTGGTGGTCTTGCCCATGCCGTTGCGACCGAGCAGGGTCACGACCTCGCCGGCATTGATATGCAGCGAGATATCGAACAGCACTTTTGCTGCGCCATAGGCGGCCTGAAGATTGGAAACGGCGAGCATCAGGCGGCCTCCTCGCCGAGATAGGCGGCGCGCACTTCCGCATTGTCGCGAATGTCCTGCGGCGTGCCACAGGCGATGATGCGGCCATAGACCAGAACCGAGACGCGATCCGCTAGCGCGAACACGGCGTCCATATCATGCTCGATCAGGATGATCGGCAGCTCCTTGCGCAGCTCCTGCAGGATGTTGATCAGCCGCTGCGATTCATCATGGCTGGTGCCAGCGAGCGGTTCGTCGAGCAGCAGCAGTTTCGGCTTGGCCGCGAGCGCGATGGCGATCTCCAGCTGCCGCTTTTCGCCATGGGACATTTGCCCGGCCGGCACGCGCGCACGGGCACCGAGGCCGAAGCGGGTGAGCAGGCCCATCGCTGTCTCGTTGAGATCGCGCTCGCTCGCAGCATTACCCAGAAATCGGAAGCTCGATCCATCGCGCGCCTGTGCGGCAAGCGCAACATTCTCCAGCGCCGAGAAGCGCGGCAGGATCGATGTGATCTGGAACGAGCGCACCAGCCCGCGCTGCGCCCGCGCGGCCATCGGCAGCGGCACCATGTCGGCGCCGTCGAAGATGATACGTCCGCTGTCCGGCTTCGCATGTCCGGAGATCTGATGGATCAGCGTCGTCTTGCCGGCGCCGTTGGGGCCGATGATGGCGTGCAGTTCGCCCGGCTGGACGTCGAGGGTGACGTTGTCGGTGACGCGCAAGGCGCCGTAATTCTTGGTCAGGTTCTGCAGCTGCAGGAGGGCGCTCATGATTTGCCTCCCAGCAGGCTCTGGATGCCGCCGCGGGCGAACAGCACCACGAGGATCAGGATCGGGCCAAAGATCATCGCCCAGTTCTCGGTGTAGTGCGACAGCACGTCGGCCAGGATGGTGAAGGCGGCGGCGCCGAGGATCGCGCCATGCAGCGAGCCGAGGCCGCCCAGCACCAGCACGAAGATCAGTTCGCCGGAGCGCTGCCAAGCCGTGTAAGCGGGGCTGACGAATTCGGTCTGGTTGGCGAGCAGGAAGCCGGAGACGCCGGCGATCAGGCCCGCGATCACATAGGCCGTGAGTTGATAGCGATAGGGCGCAAAGCCGATCGCCTCCATGCGCACCGGATTTTCGCGGATGCCGCGCAGCACGCGGCCGAAGCGCGACGCGACCACGGCGCGCAGCAGCACGTAGCCGCCGAGCAGCACGCCAAAAGTGACGTAATACATGCCGAGCTCGCTCTTCAGGAATTTCGATCCGAAGAACGTGCTGCGCGCTGCGAGTGTCAGGCCGTCATCGCCGCCATAGGCCGCGAGCGATGTGGTGAGGAAGAACAGCATCTGGCCGAAGGCCAGCGTAATCATGATGAAATAGACGCCCTTGGTCCGCAGCGAGATCGCGCCGGTGAACAGCGCGAACACCATCGAGGCGGCGAGGGTCACGAGAAGCTGCACGAAACCATCGGTGATGCCATGGCTCGCGAGGATCGCAACGCTATAGGCGCCGAGGCCGATAAAGGCGGCATGGCCGAAGGAAATCATCGCGCCATAGCCGATCAGAAGATCCAGCGACATGGCGCCGAGCGCGAGGATCATGATGCGGGTGCCGATGGCGAGAATGTAGTTCTGCGAGCCGAACAGCAGCACCAGCGGCACCAGCGCGAACAGCAGAAAGATGATGGCCGGCAACACCAGCGCGCGCCTGTTGCGCGGCGATGGCGCGAGGGCCGGGGCGGCGTCGAGATCGACAGCGTTGTTCATGGGTCTTGCTCCCGTCACTTCTTGGCCGGGAACAGGCCGGACGGCCGGAAGAACAGCACGGCGGCCATCAGGATATAGATCAGCATCGGCGCCACCGCACGGCCGGTCTGGCTCGCAGCGGACGGGTCGAGCAGCGCCCGCAACAACACCGGCGCGAAAAAGCGGCCGAGCGTATCGACGAGGCCGATCAGCAGCGCCGAGATGAAGGCGCCGCGGATCGAGCCGATGCCGCCGATCACGATCACCACGAAAGCGAGGATCAGGACGTTGTCGCCCATGCCCGGCTCGACCGAGAGGATCGGCGCCACCATGGCGCCGGCAAAGCCGGCCAGCATCGCGCCGACGCCGAACACGATGGTGAAGAGCAGGCGAATATTGACGCCGAGCGCGGAGACCATGGCCGCATTGCTGGCGCCGGCACGCACCAGCATGCCGAGTTTTGTTTTGTTGACGACGAGATAGAGCGCGAGGCCGACCAGCAGGCCGACAGCGATGATGACGAGGCGCCAGACCGGATAGAGCAGGCCGTCGGTGATCTCCACGGCGCCGGACAGCGCATCGGGGATCGGCACGTTCAAGGGAGCTGCGCCCCAGACATATTTGACGGCCTGATTGAGGAAGATGATGACGCCGAAGGTGGCCAGCACCTGATCGAGATGATCGCGGTCATAGAGATGCCGGAAGATCAATATCTCCAGCAGCAGACCGAAGATCAGCGCAGCCGGCAGCGCCAGCGCCACGCCGGTGAAGAAGCTGCCGGTCATGGCGGTGAAGGCGGCGACCAGATACGCGCCGACCATATATTGCACACCATGGGCGAGATTGATGAAATCCATCACGCCGAACACCAGCGTCAGGCCGGCGGCGATCAGAAACAGGATCAGCCCGAATTGCAGGCCGTTCAGAACCTGGACG
>CALRZK010000110.1:0-8020 GCA_943372615.1 Bradyrhizobium ivorense
CAGCAACGCCGGTCTGGATGCGCGCCGGCCGCGACATCCTGGCGCCGAACGTGCTCGCCATGCATAACAATGTCACGGACCTCTCGCTGATCGAGGCGGGGCATGACGTGATCTATGCCAATGCGCGCGTGGCCGGGCCGGGCACGCTGGTGATCTCGGCGGGGCGAAACATCCGCCAGGACGACAAGGCCTCGGTGACCAGCCTCGGCAGTGTCATCGCCGGCGACAAGCGGCCGGGCGCGAGCATCCTGATGCAGGCGGGGATAGGCGAGGGTGCGCCGGATTACGCAAAACTCGCGTCGCTCTATCTCGATCCCGCCAATGCGGCCGTGTCGGGCACGCCGCTGGCGGACCAGCCGGGCAAGGCCGTCAAGACCTACGAGAAGGAACTCGCAGCATGGCTGAAGGAGCGCTACGGCTTCACCGGCACGGATGACGAGAACCGCGCTTACTTCGCATCGCTCGCGCAGGAGGAGCAGGCGATTTTCCTGCGGCAGGTGTATTTCGCCGAGCTGAAGGAAGCCGGCCGCGAATACAACAAGGAGGGTGGTCCGCGCTACAAGTCGTATCTGCGCGGCAATAACGCCATCGCAGCACTCTTCCCGGACAAGGATGCGAACGGCAATGCCATCACGCGCAGCGGCGACATCGTGATGTTCGGCGGCTCCGGCGTGCGCACCGTGTCCGGCGGCGATATCGAGATGCTGACACCGGGCGGGCAGACCATCATCGGCGTCGAAGGCCAACTGGTGCCCGCCAGCGCCGGTCTGGTGACGCAAGGCGCCGGCAATATCAGCATCTATGCCGAAGGCAGCATCCCGCTCGGCCTGTCACGCATCATGACCACCTATGGCGGCAACATTCTCGCCTGGACTGCCAGCGGTGACATCAATGCCGGCCGCGGCGCCAAGACGACGGTGATCTACACGCCGCCGAAGCGCACCATGGATATGTATGGCAATGTCACGTTGTCACCGGTGGTGCCGTCATCGGGCGCCGGCATCGCGACGCTCAATCCGATCCCCGAAGTGCGGCCCGGCGATATCGACCTGATCGCGCCGTTCGGCACCATCGATGCCGGCGAAGCGGGCATTCGCGTCTCGGGCGATGTCAATCTCGCCGCGCTGCGGGTGTTGAACGCGGCGAATATCCAAGTGCAGGGGACCGCGACGGGCATTCCCACCGTGCAGGCGCCGAGCATCTCTTCGGCCCTGTCCACCTCCAATGCCACCGCGGCGACCCAGCAGACCGCAACCCCGACGCAATCAGCCAATGCGCAGCCGTCGGTGATCATCGTCGAAGTGCTGGGTTATGGCGGTGGCAGCGGCGACAGCGATGGCGACAAGAAGCGCGAGCGCGACGAGCGCCAGGGCGCCCTCGTGCCGCCGGTCCGCACCGCCTATAACGAGCGCAGCGCCGTGCAGATCGCCGGCTATGGCGTGCTGACCGAAGCCGAAGCGCGCATGCTGACAGAAGAGGAGCGGCAGGCGTTGCAGCGGCCGTGAGGGCGCCGGGGTCGACACACGGCGAACCGTCCACGGCGGCGGCCTCCGCCGTGGCGAGGCCCCTTCAGAATGTCCGCGCTTGATTTTCAAGCCAACTGTGCAGGCGCCGAGCATCTCGGCAGCGCTAACTACATCGAATGCGACGGCGGCGACGCAGGTGCGCGCAAAGCGGACATTGTCACGCGAACAAAGCGACTGAGCGGATGGGGGCGTGCGCCGCAAACCAGAAGGAAACTTGACACGTAACTGTTACAATTTGCCACTAGACAATTTCAAGTGATCTATGGCGGGCGGTCATGGCAACGTTTGGTTTCTGATAGGTCGCCTTGAGTGCCGATGTCGGCCGAGGCCCTTATGAAGTTCGATCGTGTGCTCCTGATCGGCTTTATTCTGATGCTGCCCTCAAACCTCGCGATCGCGCAAATCCAGAGCGAGCAAATCCAGAGCGACATGGGAGCAGGAGACCGACGTTCCGATCACGTCGGCACCATGCCGGTCATGCTGGATATCCCTTCGCAGCCGCTCGAAACGGCGTTGAAAGCGTTTTCGGGCGCGACGCAGGTCGCGTTGTTCTATGAAAGCAGCGTTATCTCGGGACGTCGGTCTTTTGCGTTGCACGGCGAGTTTCCCGCAGATACTGGTTTGCGGCAGATGCTGCAGGGGACGGGCCTGTCGATCACGTCGTTCGAGCGGGGCACGATCACCATCCTGCCAACGATGGCAAGTGACGAGGCATCTGAAGTCAAGCGCGCCAAAGCGGGGATGGTCGAGTTCTCGCACTATCTCGCGTCGGTCCAGAAGAGTCTGGATCTCGCATTCTGTCATGCGCCGGCCGTCGCGACCGACCCTGATGAAATGCTCGTCCGACTCTGGGTGGCCCCCTCGGGCGAGGTTCGGCAGGCCGATCTCTTGTCAGGCACCGGATCGGATGATCGCGACCGCATCTATCTGGCCACGCTGGGGGCGCTCGCGATCGACGCGCGGCCCCCGGCTGCCATGCCGCAGCCGATCAATTTGATGCTGAGGCCAAAACAGTCAGTGCGATCGGCGAGCTGCTCAGCACTCGGGACGGCAGCGAGATCTCGCGCGCATGAGTAATTCCGCTGATATTGCTGTGCTGCGGCAGATGCTGGTCGGCGAGTATGACGATCTGCGGCGGCAGTTGACGCGACGATTGGGCTCCGAGGACGTTGCTCGCGAGGTCCTGCAGGAGACTTATCTGCATCTCGATCGCCCGGCGCGCTTGAGCGTTATCGACAGCCCGCGGCGCTATCTGTTGACAATAGCCACCAACATTGCGCGCATGCGGTTTCGTCGCGAGCGGCGCCTCACCAATCTCGACGAGCTGGACGAGGCGCTGGGCTTTGTCGACGAAGCACCGGATCCGCTGCGGAGTCTGGAGGCCCGGCAGGAGTTTGAGGCGCTCAAGTCAGCGTTCGATGAGCTGACGCCGCGCCGTCGTTACATCCTGTTTGCGTCACGGCTGGAAGGGCGCAGATTGCGCGACATCGCCGACGAGCTTGATGTTTCACAACGGCTGATCGAAAAGGAATTAAAGGCCGCGCTGATGTTCTGCGGCGCCAAAATCAGCCGGGATGTCATTCAAAGATTCGGTCCCGCGGCCCGAGATGCATCTCATATGGACGCGTCGCCTGTCCGGCCGATGCGCGAAGATCGCCATGACGATGCAGAATGAACCGACCCCGATGAGCCTGGCCTCCGCTGCTGACGATATCTCCGTGGACCTCGATCCAGTCAAGCGCGAGGCCTATGATTGGATTGTGCGCTTTATGGCTGGCGATATGCCAGCGTCCGATGTCGCGCGCATGAAGGCGTGGTACGAGCAGAGCCCGAAACACAAGGCCGCTTATGCCGAAGCGCGGCGTGTCTGGAGCTCGCTCGGTCCCATTGCCAGTGAAAGTCGGCTCGGATTGGGGGAAGACAATGTCGTCCCGATCACGCGTGCCCGGCGCACATCGCCATCGATACCAGACAGGCGCCTGTTTCTGGGAGGAGCGCTCGCGGCAGCTGCTGCTTCGGTCGCTTATGTCGCTGTCCGCCCACCACTCGATCTGTGGCCGTCTTATTCGGAGCTGATGGCCGATTTTCGAACCGGCGCCGGGGAACGGCAACAGGTTCAGCTCGCGCAGAACGTTTCGCTCGATCTGAACACGCGTACCAGCATCGCCGTGCGCGCGCAGTCGTCTGCATCCAATCAGATCGAGGTGTTGTCGGGCGAGGCGGCGATTTTGACCGGGGCGTCGGCGCCGCCTTTGACAGTCATTGCGGCCGATGGGCGCGTCATCGCGACGACTGCTGAATTCAACCTGCGATGCGATGGCGCGCGGGTGGCAATCAGCTGCCTGAAAGGGCAATTGGACGTGCAGCGCAATGGTCAGTCGGTGACCCTGACCGGTGGTCAACAAGTGAGCTATGGCAGCCAGGGGATGGAAGCGCTCGCAGCGATCAATCCGGCCCATGTCATGTCGTGGCAGCAAGGCGTGTTGAATTTCGATGCAACGCCGGTCGATCAGGTGATTGCGGAGATCAATCGCTATCGGCCCGGCCGCATCATCCTGATGAATGGCGATATCGGGCGACGACTGCTCAATGCCCGCATCAAGATTGCCGAAACCGACAAGATCATCGTGCAGATCGTGCATATTTTCGGTGCGAAAGCCCGCGAATTGCCGGGTAATGTCGTTCTTCTGTCATGATTGATCGCCGCTCATTTGACGGGCGCGATCACCGCAAAAAGAATCTCCGCGAAAGATGAGAAAGTTGTTCGGTCGTCGTCGGTGCCATTCATCACGAGCGTAGAAGCGTCGTCAAAGAGCGACGTTGCCGGTTTGAAATGGCGATCGAGAAGGCCTCAGCATGTCCGTTCAGCATATCCGTCCGAACCATTCGCGTCTCGCTCTCGGACATCATGCTTTGTTGGCTGGTGTGAGTGTGGTTGCGCTTCTCGCCACAACATTCGGATACGCGCAGGCGCGCAGTCTTGGTGGCGGCAGTGGCGGATCAGCAAGCGCCGCTAATCCGGCAGCGATCGCAGCCGCTGCCGCGGCAGCAACCGCACAACAATCGTCGAATGCCGGAAGGCAGGCGATCCAGTCGCTGGCACGGGCCGCCCAGTCTCTGCAGGGCATCCGCGATGCCCAAAGCGCGGCGCGCACCGCCGCGATGGCTGCGGCGGGTAGCGCCGTGCCAAACGGGTTGGTGGCTGGCGGCCTGGTCGCGGCGCCCGGTGCAGGTACGGTGCCAAATGTCTGGGTTGGCGCAGATGCGCCGAAGCCATCCCAGGCTGGCGGCCGCACGCAGGTCGAGATCAAGCAGACCGAACAGAAGGCGATCCTGAACTGGTCGAGCTTCAATGTCGGCCGCGAGACTGATGTCTACTTCAACCAGACCGCCGGCGGGGCTGACAAAGCAAACTGGATCGCACTCAACCGCGTCACCGATCCATCGCTGGCGCCGAGCCGGATTCTCGGAACGATCAGGGCCGAAGGCCAAGTCTATGTCGTCAACAAGAACGGTATCGTGTTCGGTGGCGC
Organism: Bradyrhizobium ivorense; assembly: GCA_943372615.1. Classification (GTDB taxonomy): domain Bacteria; phylum Pseudomonadota; class Alphaproteobacteria; order Rhizobiales; family Xanthobacteraceae; genus Tardiphaga; species Tardiphaga ivorense_A. Next base: position 5,060 of record CALRZK010000110.1, read on the forward strand.
CAGCCAGGTGAATGTCAACAGCTTCGTTGCATCGTCGCTGAGCCTGTCGGATGAGCAATTCCGCGCGGGTATCAACAAGCAGATTCTAATTTTCGACGATCCATCGGGCGGCAGCATCGCCGCGCCACAATTCGGCTATCTCGGCCAGCAGACGCCCAATAAGTATCGTGGTTTGAGCGACCCTAGCCAGCCCGCTGCCGCTGTGATTGGAGCTGCTGCCGGCGATGTACGCGTCGAACCCGGCGCGCAGATCACCATGGCGAGCGGCGGCAAGGCGCTTATTTTTGCGCCGCATGTTACGAATGGCGGCACGATCAGCGCGCCCGACGGCCAGGTTATCATGGCGGCAGGCGAGCAAGTCTATCTGGCCACGTCACTTGACGTTCGCGGGTTGGATGTCGCGGTGTCGGCGCCGATGCGTTGGGTGTTCGACTACAACGCCATGATGGCCGCGTCGGGCCAGATCCCGCTGAACGTCGATGGCACCTACGCGTTCAAGAACGATCTGAAGACGATCGTCTTTCCCGAAATGGCGGCGCGTGCAGCTTCCGTCGGCTATAGCGTCATCAATGACGGGATGGTGAAGGCCGATCATGGCAACATCACCTTGATGTCGCGCACGGTCACCCAGAATGGCGCGCTGGAAGCATCGACAGCGTTGAACAACCGAGATGGTTCGATCCGGCTCCAGGCCTTCGCGCAGGGCATGATGTCCTACGGCGGCGCACTCGAACCGAACACGTCACCTTTGCGCTATTGGTCGGCGGGCGCGCTCGCGCTCGGCGCTGGCAGCGTGACAACCGCGATGCCCGACCTGACCGATACGAGCGAGATCGAGCAGACTTCACTCGCGGCACGTTATCGCCCTGGCCACATTGAAATGCGCGGGAAGACTATCGATATCGGGATCGCTGCGAATGTGATCGTACCGGCAGGTAGCATTAACATCATTGCCAGCACATCGACGGCATATGGTGCGGCACCAGCTGCGACCGAGCCAGTGCGCGACGGCAGCCGCGTTTATATTGGTGAAGATGCATTCCTGAGCGTTGCTGGTCTGCAAGACATGCTGCTCACGATGGAGAGTAACACCGTTACCGGTGAACTCCGCATCAATGAGTTGCGGGACACGCCGCTGTATCGCGACAGCTGGCTGCGCGGTAAGACAGTTAGCGTGGATAAGCGCGTTGCTGGCCTGTTCACCGATGGCCCGATGTCTGGCGTGGAATGGATTGCAGGAAAGCCAGGGCAATGGGTCGGAACGCCGCTGGGTGATTTCTCGGGCTGGATCGGTGTTGGGAAGACCACACTGGGCGAGCTCTCTGCCGATGCCGGCAAGGCTTCGATTTCGGTCAAGTCGAGCGGCTCGCTGATCACGCGTCAAGGCTCGCTGCTCGACGTGTCTGGCGGTTCGGTGCGCTACAAGGACGGCTGGATCACCACGACCAAGCTACTCGGCGAAGATGGACGGGTCTACGACATCGGCGAGGCGACATCGGAGCGACTCTATGTCGGACTGGCCGGCTCTTTCGCGCGGACGCACAATGTCAATGGCAAGACGGATAGCCGTCTGACAGAGAACTGGTTCACGATTTTCGATCGCAATACATCGCGGCGTTTCGAGCGCGGCTATACCGAAGGTCGTGCTGCCGGTTCGATCCAATTTTTTGCTGCTGAAGCCATGGTGCTGCAGGGCGGCTATTGGGGCGGCGCTATTGCAGGCGAGCGCCAGGCGGCATCCGGAAATCTGGCGGCCGGAGGTTCTCTCACCATCGGCGGCGGCAACATCGAAAGCAGACCGTGGCTGATCGGCGATCTCGTCATTACCGATAAGCCCGAATTGCTGCCGAACAATTTCACCGCCACGAGTGTTCTTGATCCGATCTGGTATGCCGAGACGCCGCGTAATGCGGGGGCAGCGCGTCGGAAGACGACCTATCTCGACTCGCAAGTTCTCGCCGATGCGGGGATGTCCAAGCTTGTCTTGAATGTGTCCGCCAGCTTCACATTGGCAAAAGACCAGAAGCTCGAACTGGCGCCCGGCACCAGTCTCACCGTTTACGGCAACACCGGTGTCGATAATCCGGCTCATTTTATCGTCGATGGCAATATCCGTATCGCGGGCGGTATGGTGTCATTGACGGGTGACGTGACGGGGGACTACGGCTCCACGGCCTCGATCGATGTCAGCGGCGTCTGGTACAACGGATCGCGCGACGGGCTGCAGCCGATGATCAAGGGCGGCGCCATCAACGTCATCGGCAACTTCGCGCCGGGCGCCACGCTCGACGTGTCCGGCGGCGGCTGGTACGACACTACAAGCACCAAGCCAAAACTGAAGTTCGGAGATGCGGGCGATCTGACCATCTTCGCCAAAAGCACAGCTCAACTGGCCGGTCTCGACCTCCGCGGATATTCGGTGGCTTCGGGCGGTACCATCGCCGTCCTGACAAGCGGATCGATCCAGATCGGCGGTGCGGTGCCGATCGATCCGGTCGCGGGATGGCTGCCATCGTCGTTGTTCGCCGATCGCGGTTTTCGTGGATTCGCCCTGACAACGACGGGTGACGTCAGCGTTGCGGACGGCGCGATGATCCTGCAGCGTGCAGTGAGCGTTGATCTCAGCAGTGTGGATCCTGCCACTATCGAATCTGGCGCGCGGATCAGCGATGTTGGTCGTCGCGCGGCCCTGCCGGATATCCTGCGGTTCGGCCAAAAGCCGACCGAACTAAACCTCACCGGTACGAATGTCACCATCGGGACCGGGGCAGTGGTACGAACGGACGTCAGGGGCAGCATCAATCTGACTGCAAACGCAAATGCAGGCGGTATCGGGTCGAACGGTGCTGGCGATCTGACCGTTCGCGGGACGCTCGATGCGCCAGCAGGTGCGATCGCGCTCAGTGCAGATGGTGATTTGAAACTCGCGGCGACCGGGCGAATCCTCGCCCGCGGTCAGTC
>CALRZK010000111.1:0-7988 GCA_943372615.1 Bradyrhizobium ivorense
CGCGGCTCACGGGCCTGCATTCGCGGGCGATCCATGTCGTCAGCTTCGATACGCTCACGACTTGGGACGCTGCGCTTCGCCTCATTGTGGCTGCGCCTCTTTTCGCACTCGTTGTCGTCATTGAGGAAGCTGCCGCTGCGGCAGACGATCTTGACGCATTTGTCGCCGTCCGCACGGCTGCCATGGGCGCAGGCGAGGGGACAGACACGCCCCGATTTCGCTTTGATGGCGTGGAGCGCATCGGGGCTGGCATTTTTGCTGTCGAATTTGGTCGAGGCGTAGCGGTTAAAGCGACCCAGCGACTTGCCAGAGGCGCTGGTCCAACTGTCCTGCACCGAGCCTTGCAGGCAGCCGACGCGCTGAAGCTCGACCTGCATCTGGCGCGGCAGATCGGCCGGTGCGGCGGCCTTCGGCGCTTCCGTGGGCGTCGGCGCGAGGGCAGCAACCTGCGGATTGCTTGGCGGTGTGGCTGACGAAGTGTCGGACTTTGCCGCGTCTCCTTTTGCCTCAGTGGCCGCACGGCTGCGCTCCGCTGCTGCCACACGTTCCTGTTCGGCCACCTTGCGTTTCTCCGCTGCGATGTTCGCATCCTCGGCGGCCTTGGCATCGGCAGCGGCTTTGACCTGTTCAGCCTTCTTTGCGCCTTCGGCGGTGAGCCGCGCTTTCTCCGCGGCGGCGAGACGAGCCTTCTCGCTGGCTACCACGTGCGCATTGTCGGCGGCGATCTTGTTGAGCTGGGCCTTGGCGAGATTGGCGTAGAAGCCCGTCGGGTGCTGGCCGAGAAAGGCGTTCCATCCGTCGCTGGTGCCGACCTGCATGGCCAGTTCGTAATCGCGGCGCGCGTCAGCCTGCGCATTCGCTGCGGGTGCAGCGACAGGGACCAGCGCGACGTCTTCGCCACCGAGCGAGCCATAGACATAAGGCTCCTGACGGTTGCCGGTATCCTTCATCACCTCGTCGCGGACAAAACCAAAGGCCTTGCGCAGATCAAGGCCCGGCGTTGCGATATGGCGGACCAGCGCCGTGGTAAACGGACTGTTCTTGCTGTCGCCGTCGAGTGCCGTGGAGCCGGCCTTGGCCGAATAGGCGATCAGCGTGTTGGGGCTCGCCGGCTCGACCTTGGCGAGGCCGCGCGGGATCGCGCGCGAAGCCGTGGTGCGCTTCATCGTCTTGAGGAATGGATTGTCGCGGCAGGCATCGAGGATCACGAGCCGCAGCTTCCTGGCCGGCTCGACGGCGGAGAGAATCCGCTCCAGCGGGAAAGCCTCGTCATAGACGTCGGTATCGCGCTCCAGCAGTGCGTCGGTGGGGATGAGGTAATTGGTACCGTCGACTTCGATGCCGTGTCCGGCGAAGTAAATCACTGCAACGTCGGCGGTACGCGACTTGTCCGTGAAGTCGCGTAGTGCCCGCCGCATCTCGGAGGCTTTCAAGTCGCGCCGGCCCTCGACAATGTCGAAATTGGCTGCCTTCAGCGTCTCCGTCATCGCATTGGCGTCGTTGACGGGATTCGCGAGCTTGATGACGTTCTGATAGGCCGAGTTGCCGATCACCAGCGCCACGCGCTTATCCGCCAGCGCCGGCTGGGTCAGCAGCGCGGCTGCAAAGGCGAGGGAAGCCATCAGACCCAGTTTGCGCATCGGACGCCCCGTCATTTGCGACGCTTGAATTCCAACAGACGTCGCAGAGGTCGCTACTCTGGAACGGTGTCATGTGGTTGGTCGCGCGCTCCGGGCGATCGGTTCGATAGTCGGCAACCCGGGCGGGACGGGCGCGGTGTCGTCACGCAGTTGTGTACCCAAACGCTGCGCGAAGCTGCATCCTCCGTTCGAATGACGTGTTCATGCACTTGCATGGTTCCGCCGTATGGGAGAAGGAACGCGGGTGTCATTTCGCGCCCTGTCGGCGTTCATTTCCAGAGGACATTTCATGACCACACACAGCGTCGCCGTCATCGTCGGCAGCCTCCGCCAGCAGTCGTTTTCGCTCAAGGTCGCCAAGGCCTTCGTCAAGCTGGCGCCGGCGTCGCTCAAGCTCGACATCGTGACGCTGCACGACCTGTCCTTTTTCAACCAGGACCTGGAAGCCAATCCGCCGGCCGACTGGCTCAAGTTCCGTGAGACGATCCAGGCTCATGACGCGGTGATCTTCGTCACCCCGGAATATAATCGCGGTACGTCGGGCGTGCTCAAAAACGCCATCGACATCGGTTCGCGTCCGTTCGGCAAGAGCTCGTTCCTGGGCAAGCCCACCGGTATCGTCGGTAACGCGCCGGGGCCCGGTGGCGGCGTCTCCGCGGCCCTGAACCTGCGCCAGGTCCTGCCGGGCATCACCGGTCCGATCATGGGCCAGCCGGAGATTTATCTGAACGCTATCGCCGACGCGTTCGACGAGAATGGCGAAATCGTCAAGGAGTCGATCCGTCCGGTGCTGCAGGCCTATATCGACGCCTTCGCGGCCTGGGTCGCCTTGCACAAGAAATAACACATCCGTTCGCCTCGCGGCCCGGTTGTTAGCGTCGCTTTAACCGGGCCGTCGCATTTTCAGGCATGGTCAAACATACCCGCCTGAAATCGGTCCTGACCGGCCTCGTGCTTTATGCCGTGGCCGCGCTCTTGGTCAGCTATTTCGGCATGAACGCCTATACCGGCAAGTATGGCCTCAATGCGCGGCAGGAGCTCGATCAGGAGATCACCGCGCTGACCTCCGAGCTCGTCCAGCTGAAGAAAGAGCGCGCCAAGGCCGAGCAGCGCGTGGCGCTCCTGCGCGCCAATGGCATGGACCCCGATATGCTCGATGAGCGTGTACGCTGGCAGCTCGACTATGCGCATCCGCGCGACGTCGTTCGTGTGCTCAAGTCGAACTGAGATTCATCCCGTCGCATCGCGAGTCGCGATCTTGTGGAGCAAGTCTGCTTTGCATGAATGCGATGGTTAGCGCTTCGTCGCCATTTGTTGCGATGAAATGACGGCTTCGCTCATTTCTATTCCGCAAATTACAAAACGCTGCGCTGTCGTGTTCTAAAGTTTCACACTCTCGCTGCAGTGCGAAATAACAGTGTGGCATTCCGCGCGACGCAATCCCTTTCATGCCGAATGCAGTTGGAGTAGGAAGAACTAACTTCCTCTCTCGCATCCGGAATTTTCATGGCCGCAACGAAGAAAAGCGCTCCCGCGGAGCAGGCATCGAGCAATGACGCCAAAACTTCCGAGGCAAAGTCATCGCCGCCCGCTTTCAATCGTGATCAGGAAATGCGCGCGCTGCGCGACATGCTGCTGATCCGGCGCTTTGAAGAGAAGGCCGGCCAGCTCTACGGCATGGGCGCCATCGGCGGCTTCTGCCATCTCTATATCGGCCAGGAAGCCGTCGTCGTCGGCATGCAGATGGCGCTTAAATATGGCGACCAGATCATCACCGGCTACCGCGACCATGGTCACATGCTCGCTTGCGGCATGGACGCCAACGGCGTGATGGCTGAGCTCACGGGGCGCCGCGGCGGCTACTCCAAGGGCAAGGGCGGCTCGATGCACATGTTCAGCCGCGAGAAGCACTTTTACGGCGGCCACGGCATCGTCGGCGCGCAGGTGTCGCTCGGCACCGGTCTCGCATTTGCCAATCGCTATCGCGAGAACGACAATGTCTCGGTCGCTTATTTCGGCGACGGCGCGTCGAACCAGGGCCAGGTCTATGAGAGCTTCAACATGGCGGAGCTCTGGAAGCTGCCGGTGATCTACGTCATCGAGAACAACCGCTACGCCATGGGCACCTCGGTGGTGCGTTCGTCGGCGCAGACCGATTTCTCGAAGCGCGGCGTCTCGTTCAATATTCCGGGCGAGCAGGTCGACGGCATGGATGTTCGAGCCGTGAAGGCCGCCGCCGACAAGGCTGTTGCCTGGTGCCGTGCCGGCAAGGGCCCGTACATCCTCGAAATGCAGACCTATCGCTATCGCGGCCACTCGATGTCCGATCCTGCGAAGTACCGTACGCGCGAGGAAGTCGAGAAGATCCGCCACGACCAGGATCCGATCGAGCAGGTGCGCAACCGTCTGCTGGAAGCCAAGGTCAGCGAGCAGGACCTGAAGGCGATCGACGCCGAAGTGCGCGAGATCGTCAATGCGTCGGCTGACTTCGCACAGAACGATCCCGAGCCGGATGCGTCCGAGCTCTACACAGACATCTACCGTTAAGAAGCGCGCAAGCTAGAGCGATCCGGAGTTACTATGGCAATTCAAGTGCTGATGCCCGCGCTGTCCCCCACGATGGAAAAGGGCAACCTTTCGAAGTGGCTGAAGAAGGAAGGCGACACCATCAAGTCCGGCGACGTGATCGCCGAGATCGAGACCGACAAGGCGACGATGGAAGTCGAAGCGACCGATGAAGGCACGCTCGGCAAGATCCTCGTGCCGGAAGGCACCGCCGACGTCGCGGTGAACACGCCGATCGCGATGATCCTCGCGGAAGGCGAGGACGCCTCTGCCGCCAGCGCGCCTGCGCCGGCCAAGCAGGAGAAGGCGGAAGCCGCGCCGGCCGAAGCGAAGTCGGAAGCCAAGGCCGAAGCGCCGAAGGCTGAGGCCGCTCCGGAAGCGCCGAAGACCGCGCTGTTGCCCGATCCGGATATTCCGGAAGGCACCGAGATGGTCACCATGACCATCCGCGAAGCCTTGCGCGACGCCATGGCTGAAGAAATGCGCCGCGACGGCGACGTGTTCGTGATGGGCGAGGAAGTCGCCGAATATCAGGGCGCCTACAAGGTCACCCAGGGCCTGCTGCAGGAGTTCGGCGCCCGCCGCGTCATCGACACGCCGATCACCGAGCACGGCTTTGCCGGCGTCGGCGTCGGTGCGGCCATGGCCGGCCTGAAGCCGATCGTCGAATTCATGACCTTCAACTTCGCCATGCAGGCGATCGACCAGATCATCAACTCCGCCGCCAAGACGCTCTATATGTCCGGCGGCCAGATGACCTGCCAGATGGTGTTCCGTGGACCCAACGGCGCCGCTGCCCGCGTCGCCGCCCAGCACAGCCAGGACTATTCGTCCTGGTACTCGCAGATCCCCGGCCTCAAGGTGATCGCGCCGTCGAACGCGGCCGACTACAAGGGCCTGCTCAAGGCCGCGATCCGCGACCCCAATCCGGTGATCTTCCTCGAGCATGAAATGCTCTATGGCCAGACCGGCGAAGTGCCGAAGCTCGACGACTATGTGCTGCCGATCGGCAAGGCGAAGATCGTGCGTGCCGGCAAGGATGTCACGCTGATCTCGTGGTCGCATGGCATGACCTACACGCTGAAGGCCGCCGAAGAGCTCGCCAAGGAAGGCATCGAGGCGGAGGTCATCGACCTGCGCACGCTGCGTCCGCTCGACACCGAGACCATCATCGAGTCCGTGAAGAAGACCTCGCGCGTCGTCTGCGTCGAGGAAGGCTGGCAGCAGAACGGCGTCGGCGCCGAACTCTCTGCGCGCATCATGGAGAACGCGTTCGACTATCTCGATGCGCCGGTCGCGCGCGTGTCGGGCAAGGACGTGCCGATGCCCTACGCCGCCAACCTCGAAAAGCTCGCGCTGCCCTCGGTGGCCGAGGTCGTCGCCGCCGCCAAGGCCGTCTGCTATCGCTAACGCTAGGGAAGGCTGACATGGCCGGTCCGAAGGAACAGTCGCTGCCGCCGGATGTCGAGGGACGCGAGGACGCAACCGAAGTGTTGCGTGCTTTCGTCGTCGACGGCGGCCTGTCGATCGCGTTCATGCGCGCCTTCGAGGACCCGGACATGTGGGGCCTCCTGCTGGTCGATATCGCGCGCCACGCTGCGCGCGCCTATGGGCGCGAGAGCGAATTCACCGAGGACGAGGCGCTGCAGCGCATCGTCGAAATGTTCGAAGCCGAGATTGCTCGTCCGACCGACATGGGCGCCACCACGCCGCGGTCGCAACAAGGTCACTGACAATGCCGATTAACATTCTGATGCCCGCGCTGTCGCCCACGATGGAAAAGGGCAACCTTGCCAAGTGGCTCAAGAAAGAGGGCGACACGGTCAAGTCCGGCGACGTGATCGCGGAGATCGAGACCGACAAGGCGACGATGGAAGTCGAGGCCGTCGACGAGGGCACGATCGCAAAGATTCTGGTCGCCGAGGGCACCGCCGATGTGCCGGTGAACGACGTCATCGCGATCCTGGCCGCCGACGGCGAGGACGTGAAGGCTGCCGCATCAGGCGGCGGTGCCGCGAAGCCGGAAGCCAAGGCCGAGGCGAAGCCCGAGCCGAAGGCGGAAGCAAAGCCGGAGCCGAAGGCCGAGGCCAAGCAGGAAGCGCCGAAGCCGGCTGCTGTCGCTGCATCGGGCAATGGTAATGTCGTGAAGAATGGGTTGGTTGAGACTAGCCGCGTGTTCTCGTCGCCGCTGGCTCGTCGTCTGGCCAAGGAAGCCGGCATCGAGCTCGGCCGCATCAACGGTAGCGGTCCGCGCGGCCGCGTCGTTGCGGCGGACGTGGAGAAGGCGAAATCGGGCGGTGCGCTGAAGGCGCCAGCTGCTGGTGCTACTGCTGCGACCGGCTCCGTTGGGGCGCCCGCGATGTCGGATCAGGCAATCCTCGGCCTGTACGAGGAGGGCTCCTACGAGACCGTGCCGCATGATTCCATGCGCCGCACCATCGCGCAGCGTCTCACCGCTGCGACGAACTCGATGCCGACCTTCTATCTCACCGTCGATTGCGATCTCGGCAAGCTCTCCGCGGCCCGCGAAGAGATCAATGCCGCGGCCGGCAAGGACAAGGACGGCAAGCCGAACTACAAGCTGTCGGTCAACGACTTCGTCATCAAGGCGATGGCCGTCGCGCTGCAGAAGATCCCGGAAGCGAATGTGTCGTGGACGGAAGCTGCCATGCTCCGTCACAAGCATTCCGACATCGGCGTCGCCGTGGCGCTGCCATTCGGCCTGATCACGCCGATCATCCGCCAGGCCGAGATCAAGTCGATCTCCGCGATCTCCAACGAGATGAAAGAGCTGGCCGCGCGCGCCAAGGCCAAGAAACTCAAGCCGCATGAATATCAGGGCGGAGCGTCGTCGGTGTCCAATCTCGGCATGTTCGGCATCAAGGACTTTACCGCGGTGATTAATCCGCCGCAGTCCTCGATCCTCGCAGTCGGCACCGGTGAGGAGCGGGCGGTTGTCCGCAACGGCCAGATCGTCGCCGCGACCATGATGAGCGTGACGCTTTCCTGCGATCACCGCGCCATCGACGGCGCGCTCGGCGCAGAGCTGATCACAGCCTTCAAGAAGCTGATCGAAAATCCCGTGATGATGGTGGTGTGATGGCGCTCTGACGCCTCCACCGTCATTGCGAGCGCAGCGAAGCAATCCAGAAAGCCACAAGCGAAGACTGGATTGCTTCGTCGCTTCGCTCCTCGCAATGACGGCCGAGAGGTCTGCGCTTCGTCACTGAAGAAAAAGCGAGTTAACCCATGTCCGACAATTCCTTCGACGTCGTCGTCATCGGCTCCGGTCCCGGCGGCTATGTGACGGCCATTCGTGCCGCGCAACTCGGCTTCAAGACGGCGATCGTCGAGAAGGCCTATTTCGGCGGCATCTGCAACAATTGGGGCTGCATCCCGACCAAGGCGCTGCTGCGCTCGGCGGAGATGTATCACGCCTTCCAGCATGCCAAGGATTACGGCCTGTCGGCCGACAATATCTCCTTCGACATCAAGGCTGTCATCGCGCGCTCGCGCGGCGTGGTGAAGCGCCTCAATGGTGGCGTCGAATTCCTGATGAAGAAGAACAAGATCACCGTGATCTGGGGCGAAGCCACGCTGGATGCGCCCGGCAAATTCTCGGTGAAGAAATCTCAGGCCGAGGCGCCGAAGGGCGCGCTGGTAGAGGGCAGCTACACCGCAAAACACATCATCGTCGCCACCGGCGCGCGCCCGCGGGTGCTGCCGGGCCTCGAGCCCGACAAGAAGTTGGTCTGGACCTATTTCGAAGCGATGAACCCGGAC
>CALRZK010000112.1:0-7911 GCA_943372615.1 Bradyrhizobium ivorense
CGGGCGCTCCATGCGCCTTGATGTAGTCCGGACTCGCGACGAGCTTCCCAAGAAAGGGACCCACATGGCGCGCGATCAGGTTGGAGTCCTGCAGATAGCCGAAGCGGATCGCGCAATCAAAACCCTCAGTAATGAGATCAACGAAGCGATCGCTGTAGACGGTGTGCATATGAAGCTGCGGATGGCGCTGCGCCATCTGCGCCAGCACGGGCGCCAGATGTGTTGGCCCGAATGTCAACGGCGCGGCGATGCGTAACCGGCCGCGCAGCTCGCCATCCGGCAGGATCAGCTCGCGCGCGGTGTCGATCTCGGCGCAGGCACGAGCCGCATGGTCGCGAAACAGGATGCCGGCTTCCGTGAGCGCGGCACCACGCGTGTTGCGTGCCAGCAGTTGAACACCGAGCTCCGCTTCAAGCCGGGCGAGCTGCCGGCTGACAAGGGATTTGGAAACGCCGAGCCGGCGCGCAGCGGATGACACGCCGCCCGCGTCCGCGACTTCCACGAATGTCCTGAGCTCCTCGATGTCCAATTCAGCGTTCCCCATTCTGCGACACAGCTTGGCACCGGTGAGCCCTACCGCAGGACAAACCGGAATGACAGTTTCGCCGCGCTGCCGGCGCATGTCTCCCGGCCAACCAACCTTACACACACCGGCAGCAGAGGATGACTTCATGACCTTTCGTAACGGCCTTGCATCGCTCCTACGCCCCGAAGACTCGGTCCTCGTTCTGATCGACCATCAGCCCTACCAGCTCGCCAATCTGAACAGTCACGACCCGCATGCTGTCGTCAATGCGTCGGCTGGTCTCGCCAAGGCCGCCAAGCTGTTCAATGTTCCCACCGTCCTGACCAGCGTGATCGCCGCGCGCGGCGGCCTGATCTTTCCCCAGATCACCGACGTGTTTCCCGGCCAGGACGTAATCGACCGCACGTTCATCAACACCTGGGAGGACAAGGCGGTGGTCGATGCCGTCAAGGCAACTGGCCGCAAGCAACTGATCATGGCAGGCCTGTGGACCGAGATCTGCGTCGCAATGCCCGCGATCCAGGCGCTCGGCGAAGGCTGGGACGTCACCGTCATCACCGATGCGTCCGGCGGCACTTCTGTGGAAGCGCACGAAGTCGCCATCCAGCGTATGATCGCCGCAGGCGCCAATATGATGACCTGGCTGGCCCTCGCCGCCGAGTGGCAGCGGGACTGGGCCCGTACCGAGACGGCCGGCAAGATGACCGAAGTGCTCGGACAGCACGCCGCCGGCAGCGGCATCGCATATTTCTGGGAGCAGCAGCTGCTCAACACGCCGGTGCCCAAAGCCTGATGTAGCGTGAAACGACGACGGCGATGGCGAGTGCGGCAGAACAACGCACGCGTCATCGCACGTCGTCGTCCCCGTCTATGATCATCTGATCCGATGCCCTCAGCCCATCGACACGACAATCTGGAGACAACCTCATGGAAATCGGCATCGACAGTTTCGCAGCCATCCTCCCCGATCCCACGACCGGCCAGCTTCCTTCAGCGACAGATCGCATGGCCGACCTTCTCGCCGAGGTCGAAGTCGCCGACCGCGCCGGGCTCGATGTGTTCGGCATCGGCGAACATCACCGCGCCGAGTTTCTCGATTCCGCCCCTGCGATCATTCTCGCTGCTGCCGCGGCACGTACCGAGCAGATCCGGCTGACCAGCGCCGTGACCGTGCTGAGCGCGGCCGATCCCGTGCGCGTGTTTCAGGAATTCGCCACGCTCGATTTGATCTCGAAAGGCCGCGCCGAACTCGTCGTCGGCCGCGGCTCGTTCGGCGAGGCCTATCCGCTGTTCGGCATGGACCCGCGCGACTATGACGACCTGTTCGCGGAGAAGCTCGATCTGTTCCTGAAGCTTGGCGCCAGCAAGCACCCGGTCTGGAAAGGCCGCTTTCGCGCGGCGCTTGAAGGCCAGGGCATCTATCCCCGCCCCCATCAGCCGCAACTGCCAGTGTGGATCGGCGTGGGCGGCACGCCAAAATCCTTTGCGCGCGCTGGTGCACTCGGTCTGCCACTGATGGTCGCGATCATCGGCGGGACCTTCGAACGTTTTCGCCCGCTGGTCGATCTCTATCGCGAAGCCGGCGCCAACGCCGGGCACAGCCCTGAGAAGCTCAAAGTCGGAGTGCACGCGATGGGCTTTGTCGGCGAGACCGACGCTGCGGCCCGTGACGCGTTCTTCCCCGGCTGGGCGCATCTGACAGCGAAGATCGGCCGTGAGCGCGGCTGGTCGCCGCCGTCGCGCCAGCAATTCGATGCCATGGCCGGCCCGGAAGGCGCGTTTCTCGTCGGCGCCCCCTCAACGGTGGCCGCCAAAATGCATCATGCGAACGAGGCGCTCGGCGGCGTGTCGCGCATCACCTTCCAGATGAGCACGGCTTCGCTCGAAACGGCCGCGATGAAGCGCTCGATCGAACTGCTCGGCACCGACGTCGCGCCGATCATCCGGGCAGCCCACCCGCAACCGTGACGGGACAAGCGCGACAGTCACACACCTTGCCCGCGCGCCGCCACACAGGCATATCGGACCGAGATGTAAGGCGCGCCGGACCGATCCGTCCGGCGCATCATTGAAAGAGGTTTCATGGCGGACGCATCCGGTTTCAATCTGGGACACGCAATCGTCCTGCTGGGTGCGGCCACCGTCGCGGTTCCATTGTTCAAGCGCCTGGGTCTCGGCTCCGTGCTCGGCTATCTCACCGCCGGCCTCGCCGTGGGCCCGTTCGGCCTTGGCCTGTTCAACGATCCCGAGACGCTCCTGCACACCGCCGAACTCGGCGTCGTCATGTTCCTGTTCATCATCGGGCTGGAAATGCGCCCGTCAAAACTGTGGAAGCTGCGGCGGCAAATCTTTGGACTCGGCGCCGCGCAGGTCGTCACCTGCGGCTTCCTGCTGACGCTGGTGGGCATGGCGGCCGGCCTCGCCTTTCCCGTCGCCATGATCGGCGCCATGGGTTTTGTGCTGTCCTCCACCGCCGTCATCATGCAGCTCTTGGAGGAGCAGGACGAGACCTCCTCGCCCGAGGGCCAGCGCGCCATCGCGATCCTGCTGCTTGAGGATCTCGCCATCGTGCCACTGCTGGCGCTGGTCGCCGTCTGGGGCGCTGCAGAGGCTCCGGCTGCCGCCAATGCCAAGCCGATGTGGCAGAGCGCCATGATCGCACTGGCCGGCCTCGCAGCACTGCTGGCGGCCGGTCGCTGGCTGCTCGATCCGTTCTTCCGGATCATCGCGCGCGCCGGCGCGCGTGAGGTGCTGACTGCCGCGGCACTGCTGGTCGTACTCGGCTCCGCGGTGTTCATGCAGAGCGTCGGCCTGTCGATGGCCATGGGCGCCTTCCTCGCCGGCGTGCTGCTGTCGGAATCCAATTTCCGCCATCAGCTTGAGGCCGACATCGAGCCGTTCCGCGGCATCCTGCTCGGCCTGTTCTTCCTCAGCGTCGGCATGTCGCTCAATCTCAGCATCGTCGCCAGTGAATGGATCATGGTGCTGGGCGGCGTCGTCGCCTTCATGATCGTCAAGGCGATCGGCATCTATGTGATCGCGCGCCTCGCCAAGTCCGATCACGCCGCGGCCACGCACCGCGCCGCATTGTTCGCACAAGGCGGCGAATTCGCCTTCGTGCTCTATGCCGCGGCTGGCACCGCCGGCATCTTCGACACCCGCGTCTCCGCTGTGATGAGCGCGATCGTCATCCTGTCGATGGCACTGACGCCCATCGTGCTGCTGATCCACGCGCAGATGCGCCAGAGCACGCCGGTCTCCATGGACGGCATCGACAAGGCCGAAGGCCTGAGCGGAAAAGTGCTGTTCATCGGCTTCGGCCGCTTCGCCCAGGTGGCGAGCCAGGCGCTTCTGGCGCGCAACATCGAACTGTCGCTGATCGAAACCGATGTGGACATGATCCGCGCCGCCGGCAATTTCGGTTTCAAGATCCATTACGGCGACGGCACCCGCCTAGACGTGCTACACGCCTCGGGCGCGGCCACCGCCGAAGCGATCCTGATCTGCGTCGACAAGCCGGAGGCCGCCGATCACATCGTCGAACTCTGCAAATCGGAATTCCCGCTGGCCAAGCTCTATGTCCGCTCCTACGACCGCGGCCATTCGCTGCGCCTCATTCACGCCGGCGTCGATTTCCAGATCCGCGAAACGTTTGAATCCGCGCTGCTGTTCAGCGAGGCCGTGCTGACCGGCCTTGGCCTCGACGAGGACGAAGCCCGCGAAGCCATCGCCGATGTCCGCGAACGCGACGCCCAACGCGTCGAGCTGGAAGTGATCGGCGGCCTGGAAGCCGGCCGCAAACTGCTGCGCGGCAATGCCGAGACGCCGGAGCCGAGCCCGTTCTTCAAGACGAAGGCGGTAAGTGGGGAAAGTTCTGATAAGAACGCATTGGGAGCAGCGGCCAAGCCGTAGCGCAAGCACTCTCCCCTTATCCTGAGGAGCGCGCATCTCGAAGGATGACTGCAAGCTCCGAGCCCCCCCACGCACGCGGTTCGAGACGCCCGCCTTCAGCGAGCTCCCACCATGAGGGCGGAGCTAGGATGGGACTTGCCTCGCTCGCCCCACTCCAGATTGCAGGAGATCACGAAAGCATCTCGGCAAGACGATCCATCGCCGTCTTACTGGCCGATCTTTGGAATGGCGTATCTCGCCTGAAATTCGCGTTCCACGTCGGCCAGAGCGTTTTTGACCGCAGCGTGATGGCGGCGGCCGAACAGAGAAGTACGCACGACCCAACCTCGCTCCTTGTCGGGCGCAATTGCAAAAGACACTGTTTTTCCCTTGCCCACGCGCGCGATTACCTCTTGGTGGATCAGCCAAGTCAGCTCGTCGATTTCCACTTTCTGTTTACTAGCAGCCATCCCTAACAAACCTGACGCTCCTTCGCGGAGCGAAGCACGGTCAGCTGACACCAACCTTACAACGTCGAACCCTGAGCACAGAGCAGCGGTACCAGGCGCAGGACAAACACCGATCGCCTTGGCGTCGCCATAGCCAACGCCTTTTTGAAACTCTATGAGATAGGACAAATCTGATGGTGATCTATGGTTCCCCGTTCCGCATTCACGGGCGACTTCCGTGGCATGCAGCAACAATCGCTTTGCAATCCTTCGCCGATATGCTCCGCGGAGACACAAGCGGCGTCATCGCATTGAACACAGCGACAGCCTGGTGGACGGCCAGTAGTGGGATACTCGCTGGACGAGCTTCACTCACATCGCCTGGCGGCGTTATCGGCACGCCGGATAGCCGAAACGGCTGATCATCTCCTGTCCGGAGATCGTCGTGAAGTCGAGCGTCTCCATCACGCGATTACTAACGACATAGCGTTTCAGTGCGGGGCGATAGGTATTCAACATTTTCGCCGTGTATTCTGGATTGATGCCGCGGCGCCTGTTGCCACCGGCGTGAAAGGCCAGCGATGCGCCGGGCGCGATGCAAACATTGCGCACCGAAAGGAACATGGTGCAGGCCGAAGGACAATGCGTATCGATCCGGAAGCGCTCACCGGATGCGCTGTAGTGGCGAACGGCCTCCTGAAATTGCACAAAGGCCGCAGCGGTCGGCGCACCGTGCCCCATGCCGATGGCTGACAAGGACACGTCAGCAACTGCGGTGCCGCACAACATGGACAATGCGGACGACACCAGAAGCGCGATCGCGGAATTCTTCTTCATTTCCGGCAGCTCCTGCGAGACCCGGAAATTTGCCACGAGGCCCACCATCACGCAATCAGAGATTGCAGCCACACCTCCACTATGATGAGCTTGTCCCAGCAGCGTCACTCGCCTCGCTCTTGCCCGGCCTCGCACCGTTTGATCTTATCTCGAGATACTTCTCTCAATCGATTCAATGGGGCTTAATGATTACCAATCTGCGCGTAGCCGTTGTTGCTGCTGCTCTCACCTTCACTTCATGCGCTGCATTTTCACAGTCGTCCGTCACAATGGCGCCTGAGCAGTTACAGGTTCTCGCAGAATATCGCGCCTATATCGGCCGCGATGACCTGTTCAACTCAAGTGGAGCTCGCCTCACCAAGCCATGGGAAGTGCTGCGACAAGATCGTGCGAACTTCCATCAGTTCGGCACCCGACAGAACAACGAGGACGGCGACACATTTTTTGCCAACCCCGAAAACCGCGCGAAGATGGAATCCATGCTTAGCCGAGGCTTCATCTCCCAAGAAGCCGGCGACGCCATCCTGGGTGGTTTGGTTTGGGTGAACGTCCAGATTCTCGGCCGTGGAACTGTGGGCCAATCGGTCAGAATTTCCGTTCAGCGATAGAGCCATGAGGCGAAGCATATGGCTTCGCTCATCGGCTTGTTCGTCCGATGCGCCTGAATGAAAAAAGCCCGCGGCACAACCGCGGGCTTTTTGTTTCACGTCTCGGAAATTGAAGCGAAAAAGCCTCAGCTCTCCGCCACCGGCGCCTCACCGCCCGCCTCAGGCTCATCGCCCTCAGCGGCTTCGCCGATATGCTCCACCGAAACCACATGCTCGTCATCGGCCGTGTTGAACACGATGACGCCCTGGGTCGAGCGGCCGGCGACGCGGATGCCTTCCACGGGGCAGCGGATCAGCTGGCCCTTGTCGGTGACCAGCATGATCTGGTCCGAGTCTTCCACCGGGAATGAGGCGATCAGCTTGCCGTTGCGGTTGTTCACCGACATGGCAACGATGCCCTTACCGCCGCGCCCGGTGGTGCGATACTCGTAGGACGAAGTGCGCTTGCCATAGCCGTTGATGGAGATCGTCAGCACCACCTGCTCGGCTGCCGACAGCTCCACATAGCGCTCCTGCGAGAGCTGCACTGCGCCTGTTGTCTCGCCGGATGTCTCTTCGGCTTCAGCCTCAAGCACCGACTCGTCGGTCACAGCCTCGCCCGCCACCGCACGACGCATCTTCAGATAGGCCGTACGCTCGTCCGAGGTCGTCTCCACATGGCGCAGGATCGACAGCGAGATCAGTTTGTCACCTTCGGGCAGCGCGATGCCGCGCACGCCCATGGAGCTGCGGCCCTGGAACACGCGCACATCGGTGACCGGGAAGCGAATGCACTGGCCGCCGGCGGCGGTCAGCAGCACGTCGTCATGCTCGGTGGCGATCTGCACGTCGACGATGGCTTCGCCCTCGTCGAGCTTCATGGCGATGATGCCGGAGCGGCGCACGTCGGAGAAATCCGACAGCTTGTTGCGCCGGACATTGCCGCCCGTCGTGGCGAACATGACGTCCAGCGTCTCCCAGGTGCTCTCGTCTTCAGGCAGCGGCATGATGGTGGTGATGCGCTCGCCCTGCTCCAGCGGCAGGATGTTGATCATCGCCTTGCCGCGGCCGTTCGGCGGCGCGATCGGCAGGCGCCAAACCTTCTCCTTGTAGACCTGGCCGCGCGACGAGAAGAACAGCACCGGGGTATGCGTGGAGGCCACGAACAGGCGCGAGACAAAGTCCTCGTCACGCGTCGCCATGCCGGAGCGGCCCTTGCCACCGCGGCGCTGCGCCCGATAGGTCGAGAGCGGAACGCGCTTCACATAGCCATGATGCGACACCGTCACCACCATGTCTTCACGCTGGATCAGGTCCTCGTCCTCGACCTCGCCTTCCTGCTCCATGATCACGGTGCGGCGCGGCGTGGCGAATTCGGACTTCACGGCGCCGAGTTCGTCCTTGACGATGCCCTGCACGCGCGCGCGCGAACGCAGGATGTCGAGATAGTCAGCGATCTCGATGGCGAGCTTGTCGAGCTCGTCGGAAATTTCCTCGCGGCCGAGAGCCGTGAGGCGGGCCAGACGCAGATCGAGAATGGCCTTGGCCTGTTCGAAGGACAGACGCGCAGTGCCGTCTTCTTCCAGCCGATGGCGCGGATCGTCGATCAGCGTGATCATCG
>CALRZK010000113.1:0-7899 GCA_943372615.1 Bradyrhizobium ivorense
AGACCACGAAGATCACGCCCTGGATCACCGTCACCCACTGGCCGAAGCCGGCGAGATACTGCTGCATGGCAATGATCACGAAGGCGCCGACCACCGGGCCGTACAGCGTCGCAAGGCCACCCACCAAGGTGATGAGTACGACTTCGCCTGACATGGTCCAATGTACGTCCGTGAGCGAGGCGTTCTGCGCTACGAACACCTTGAGCGCCCCAGCGAAGCCCGCCAGCACACCCGAAAGGATGAAAGCCATCAGCTTGTACTGATCCGTCTTGTAGCCAAGCGAAATTGCGCGCGGCTCGTTCTCGCGGATCGCCTTCAATACCTCGCCGAACGGCGAATTGATGGTGCGGAAGATGATCAAGAAGCCCGCCAGGAATCCCACCAGGATAACGTAATAGAGCGTGGTCGGCTTCGACAGGTCGAACAGGCCAAAGAGCATGCCCTGCGGTACGCCCTGAATGCCGTCTTCGCCATGGGTGAAAGGCGTCTGCAGATAGAGGAAGAAAATGAGCTGCGACAGCGCCAACGTGATCATGGCGAAATAGATGCCCTGGCGACGGATCGCGATCAGGCCGGTGACGACGGCGAGAACCAGCGCCGCGACAAGACCGAACAAGATGGACAGCTCCGGCGACAGCGGGCCCATATTGATCATGAACTCGCCGATCAACGGGACCTTGAAGCCGATGATGCCAACCTTGGCCATATGTGCAGTGACATAGCCCGCGGTGCCCATGAACATCGCGTGGCCGAAGGACAGCAACCCGCCGTAACCGATCAGCAGGTTGAAGGCACAGGCGAACAGCGCGAAGCACAGCGCCTGCATCACGAAGAACGGATACAGCCCGGTGAACGGCACGGCGACCAACAGGAGGGTCATGATCACGAAAGCGATCATCTCGTCCTTGGTGCCACGGGTCGTATGCGTGGTGGGGATGGAATTGTCGGTGATGGTGGTCATATCAGTTGGTCCGTCCCGTCAGGCCCGAGGGTTTCACGAGGAGAACGAGCACCATCAGCACGAAGACGACGGTGTTGGAGGCCTCGGGGTAGAAATACTTGGTTAGGCCCTCGATGATGCCGAGGGTGAAGCCGGTGATGATCGAGCCCATGATCGAGCCCATGCCGCCGATGACGACGACCGCGAACACGACGATGATCAGGTCAGCGCCCATCAGCGGGCGGACCTGGTTGATCGGCGCTGACAGCACGCCGGCCAGCGCAGCCAGGCCAACGCCGAGGCCATAGGTCAGCGTGATCATCAGCGGCACATTGATGCCGAAGGCGCGCACCAGCGTCGGGTTCTCAGTGGCCGCGCGCAGATAGGCGCCGAGGCGCGTGCGCTCGATCAGGAACCAGGTGGCGATACAGATGATGAGCGAGAAGATGACGACCCAGCCACGATAGATCGGCAGGAACATGAAGCCGAGATTGACGCCGCCCTTCAGCGCATCGGGGATCGCATAAGGCAGACCCGACGAACCAAAGTAGTTCTGGAACACGCCCTGGATGATCAGCGCGAGACCGAAGGTCAGCAGCAGGCCGTACAAGTGATCGAGACTGGCGATCCATTGCAGCATGGTCCGCTCCAGGATCATGCCGAACACGCCGACGATAAGCGGCGCGAGGATCAAAGCCGGCCAGTAGCTGATGCCCGCCAGATTGAGGAGGAAATACGCAACGAAGGCGCCCATCATATAGAGCGCGCCATGGGCGAAATTGATGATGTTCAGCATGCCGAAAATCACGGCGAGACCGAGGCTCAGCAACGCATAGAAGGAGCCGTTGATGAGCCCGACCAGCAATTGGGCGGACAGGGCCTGGAGATTGAATGTCATGATGTTCCCGTCCTAGACGCCGAGATAGGTGTGCAGCTTGTCCATGTTGGCGGACAGCTCCGAACTCGCAAATCCGTCCACGACCTGGCCGTGATCGACGATGTAGAAGCGATCGGCGATCGTGGAGGCCCAGCGGAAATTTTGCTCGACCAGCAGGATCGTGAAGCCTTCCGATTTCAGCCGCGCGATGGTGTGGCCGATCTGCTGGATGATGACCGGCGCGAGGCCTTCGGTCGGCTCGTCCAGCATCAGGAAGCGCGCACCGGTGCGCAGGATGCGGCCGATCGCCAGCATCTGCTGCTCACCACCCGACAGCTTGGTGCCCTGGCTGTTGAGGCGTTCCTTCAGATTTGGGAACAGCTCGAAGATCTGCTCCACCGACAGGCCACCCGGACGGATGGTCGGCGGCAGCATCAGGTTCTCGCGCACGTCGAGACTGGAGAAGATGCCGCGCTCTTCCGGGCAGAAGGCGATGCCCTGCTTGGCGATCTTGTCCGACGAGGCCTTGATGATCTCGTTGCCTTCGAACTTCACCGAGCCGGTGCGCTTGCCGATGATGCCCATAATGGACTTCAGCGTCGTGGTCTTGCCGGCGCCGTTGCGGCCGAGCAGCGTGACCACCTCGCCCTGCTTCACGTCGAAATTGACGCCGTGAAGAATGTGCGATTCGCCGTACCACGCCTGGAGGTCGCGGACTTCGAGAACGGTCTTTGCATTTGCAGAAGAAGATGCCGGAGCGGCCGTCAACGTATCAGCCATGTCCGGCTCCCAGGTAAGCTTCCTTCACGCGTTCGTCCTTGGTGAGGTCGGCATAATTGCCTTCCGCCAGAATTTTGCCGCGCGTCAAAACAGTGATCTTGTCGGACAGCGTCGAGACGACGCTGAGATTATGTTCGACCATCAGGATGGTATATTTCGCCGAGATGCGCTTGATCAGCGCGGCGATCTTATCGATGTCCTCATGGCCCATGCCGGCCATCGGCTCGTCGAGCAGCATCATTTCCGGATCGAGTGCCAGCGTGGTGGCGATCTCCAGCGCGCGCTTGCGGCCATAGGCCATCTCGACCGCCGGGGTGTTGGCGAATTCGGACAGGCCGACATCTTCGAGCAATTCAGCAGCGCGCTGATTGTACTTGTCGAGAACGGTCTTGGAGCGCCAGAAATCGAACGACGCACCATGCTGACGCTGCAGCGCGACGCGGACATTTTCCAGCGCAGTCAGATGCGGAAATACCGCCGAGATCTGGAACGAGCGCACGAGGCCGAGACGGGCCACGTCTGCCGGCGCCATCGCGCTGATGTCCTTGCCCTTGTAGAGGATCTGGCCCTCGGAGGGCTGCAGAAACTTGGTGAGCAGGTTGAAGCACGTCGTCTTGCCGGCGCCGTTCGGCCCGATCAACGCGTGAATGGTACCCTTGCGGACCTGGAGATTGACGTCGCGAACGGCGTAGAATCCCGCAAATTGTTTGGTCAGTCCGTGGGTTTCGAGGATGAACTCATCGGTCAAGCAAATTTCCCCCAACCGGCCTTGCTCGCGGTGTCGCGCGACTGGCCGATTTTTTGCGCAGCGGTCGTGAACGATCTGAAATCGGGTTGCCCCAGCCCGGCTCCATGTCGCGGCACGGACTATGCCGTCAAGCGATCAATTAACGCAAGTGCAGTACGGGCGTTTTGCCGGGGACGCCCTGTCGCACCAACTTCGCCATTAGTCTTAGAGGGTTGCGCCTTACGTGCACTGCACAAAAAGGATGCGCGATATTCCGGCGAACAGAACTTTTCCATAGCGCTGGCACATGCATTCTGCATGGAACGAAATCGAAATCGCCCGTTAATTGTACGCGTAAACAACTACGCCTCTTCATCCTTTGTTTGCCTGACTAGCTCATGCTTCGCGCCATTCGCAAAGATGGGACGATGGCCGTGAGTTTCGAAAGCTCAGACGCATCCGTTGTGAAGTCGATCCGGCAGCGCGATCTGCTGAATTGCTGGCTGCGGCTTTATGCGCCCGCGCAGACGCTGCCGCGCGTGATCGCCTATCAGCCGGAACGGCTCGACGACGAGCGCGCCGATCTCGTTTACTACATCGTCGATCATAGCTTCACGCCCGTGCGCCTGATCATCGACAGCAACGGCACGCGGATGGCCAGCGCTTATGGCTCGACGGGCAAGGGGCGCTATCTCGACGACTATCTCGGCCCGATCCTCGGCCCCGTCGCCCTGCCCGCCTATCACACCTGCATCGCGCGACAACTGCCGACCTATACGATCTCGATGATCGATGACGTCAACGGCCATGTGGTGGCGTATGAGCGGCTGCTGCTGCCGTTCTGCGAGGATGGCGCCGAGGTCACACATATCATCGCGTCGCTCAAGACCATCAGCGAGGACGGCAGTTTCGAGATTCGCAATCTGATGCGCGGACATCAAAGCGTGCCAAAACCGGTGCTCAGCGTGGTGCTCGACCGCAATCTCGCCCACCGCATGCCAGGCCGCGCCGCTGCAGGCGATCTGATCGAGATCGATTGAGCTACGCGAATTCCTTCGCATAGATCTCCGGCTTGAAGCCGACCAGGATCTCGCTGCCCGCTTCCAGCACCGGACGCTTGATCATCGACGGCTGCTCCAGCATCAGCGCGATGGCCTTGGCTTCGGTGAGCCCCTCCTTTGCCGCATCGTCGAGTTTTCGGAAGGTGGTACCTGCGCGGTTGAGCAGCGTCTCCCAGCCGACCGCCTTCGACCAGCGCGTGAGACGTGCCTTGTCGATGCCGGAGGCCTTGTAGTCGTGGAAGTCATAAGCGACGTCATGGCTATCGAGCCAGGTTCGCGCCTTCTTCATCGTGTCGCAGTTCTTGATGCCGTAGAGGGTGGTTGCCATGGAGATGTCCGCCGATCGATTGCTGGCGACCTGACTAGCAGATGACGCCGGATGGCTGGCCGCCATTCCAGCGTCATCCACAACAGGCAGCGCGATCAACCGCGCTGACGACGATTGGCCACCATCAGCCAGACGGCCGAGACCAGAAAGTAGAACGCACCGAAGGCGGCATAGGGCGCGACATCAACAATGGTCGGAACCTTGGCGCCGCCGGACTGCACCACGAAAAACACGCCGGCCAGCGCCGACTGGGCGCCGCTGAGGATCATCGCCCATTGCGCACCGGCAACGCGCCAGCGGCGGATCCCCGTCACGAGTTGCGCGAGACCTGCGAGAATGGCCCAGACACCGAAGACAGCGAGCACGGCATTCATGCCCGACTGCAAGGCGCCGGCCACGGCCACCGCGGTGCCGAGACTGACCACGACGTTCAGTGCCTGGGAGGGATTGGCCAGTAGTCCGCCACTGCCCTTCGCATCGAACCAGTTCGCCAGCGCATCCCAAGCGGGGTAACTGACCAAGAGAACCGCCGCCACGGCGGCGTTCGACCTGCCGACAGCCACCGCGGCAGCCACCCACCCCGCCGCGACGAGGCCGCGGATCAGGTAATAACGTGCAAGATCGCCTGTGCCGGCGGCTTCGGATCCCGTGATGTCTGCGTTTGTCATGACATTCTCCATGAAGGCTGGCCGGGAAGCGCATGCTGCGGCAATTTCGGCCGATTTAAATACCGCGATAATCATTATCGCGATATATTTATCGACCCGCACTGTCCGCCTTGTCCAGTTATTTATCGCGATATACATTATTGTGATATTAAGTTGAGGAGCCCGCCATGAAGCCAGCCGACATCTTGCTCGATCAGCAGCTCTGCTTTGCGCTGTATTCGGCCAGCATGGCCATCGGCCGCGCCTACAAGCCGCTGCTCGACCGGCTGGAACTCACCTATCCGCAATATCTGGTGCTGAGCACCCTGTGGGAAGGCGGCGCCCAAAGCGTCGGCGCAATCGCCGATCGGCTGGCGCTGGAATCGAGCACTGTCACGCCGCTGGTGAAGCGGCTGGAACAGGCCGCGTTCGTCACCCGCCAGCGCAATCCCGAGGACGAGCGGCAGGTCGTGGTGTCGCTGACGCCAAAGGGCGCGGCTATGCGCGAGCAGGCCCGATGCCTTGGCGAAACGCTGTTCGCCGCCGCCGGCATGACGCCGCAGCGGCTGATCGCACTCAACAGCGAGGTCCACGCCTTTCGCGCTGCGGTGGCGAGCTACACCAACACGGTGGATGAGACGCCTGCGAAAGGCTGACGACAGCCTGCACCCGTCCATTGCTGGGCGCGTTTGGCCGAATCTGATCTAGCTCCGGCGAACAATGCGCGGATGCTGTCATGGAATTCACGGCCCTGTTTCTCGCCATCACCGTCACCATGCTGGTCGCATGGCGCGGTCCGCGTCTGCTCGCGCTGTCGCTGTTCGCCGTGGTGCTGATCGCCTGCATCGCGACGTTCATGCACCACGCCACCGACACGCTGAAACTGTCGTTCTGAGGCGATTATGACATCCGATCGCGCCATCGCCCTGAACGTCCTCGCGCTCTACGCCCTCGCTGCTGTGCTCGCAACAGCCTTCGGCGCGCAGTTCATCTTGAACGAACTGCCCTGCCCGCTGTGCCTGCTGCAGCGGATCATGTTCGCACTGCTCGCCATCGGCCCGATCCTGAACATCCGCTACGGCCCGCGCCCGAGCCACTATGCGCTGTCGCTGCTGGCAGCCATCGTCGGCGCGGTCGTTTCCACGCGACAGGTGCTGCTGCACATCATGCCCGGCGATGCCGGCTACGGCAGTGCACTGTTCGGCTATCATTTCTACACGCTGGCGCTCATGGCGTTTGTCGCCGCCATCGCGCTGATCTCGCTGGTGTTGCTGTTCGATCGTCAGTTCGAACAGCAACCGGCGTCGAGGACAGCGAGCATCTTCGCCACCGTCGCCGTCGGGCTTATCATCGCCCTCACCGCTGGCAACTTTGCCTCGGCGCTGCTCGAATGCGGCTTCAAGGCCTGCGCCGACGATCCCATCGCGTATGAGCTGATGAAGCGATAACGTCGCCGATACGGTATTATGGCGCAAACGCCACAAGACATTTGAACGTTGCTCGCCATCTCTCTTGAAAAGGAGACAATCATGCGACCGACGAAAGATCTATTCCATAGACCGGCGATGCAAACGCTAGAGCCGCTTCATCCCGAGCTAGGCGGGCAGATACTTGAAAACAGAGCCGCTGGCGACGCGCTCCGATTGCAGATACAGCAGGTGGAAGCTGTCTTGAAGATGCTTGACCCGACGTACAGCGTGCGCGGCATTTCAGTGAAACGTCGGAAGACGACCCCATGGTTCAAGCGCGGTACTCTGTACAGGCGCGCAGTGGACGTGCTCAGAAACGCACAGCAGGCCATGACGGCAACCGAAATCGCCAATGCAGTGCTCGCTGCCGCGCAGATCGAAGCCGACGACCGCAGGCCGTTTCGATCCTTGGGCAGAGCATTCAGGCCAGCTTGCAAAACCATCGGGGGAACGGTGTCCGGCAGACTAACGAGGGAATACCTGCGAAGTGGGACCTTATATCCGGCCACGGGGCCGAAAATGTACTTTGAGGCAGGCAAAAAAGAACGCCGCCCTTAGGGCGGCGTTCTTACCAGAATCCATGGCGGGGTATCGTCTAGCCACCTGTCATCTGAAAATCTCCAGTCATTTGACTTGTGCAACTCCGCCTTACCGCGTGCGCGTATCCGACAGAAGCTAAATCTTCCGTTCGAAGTGGAGCAGTCTCAAATATCTGCTGTCAAGGGTTAATATTCAAGCAACGCCTTTGTACAATATGACCTGTCCAGCGACCACGCACATCAAAGTGACCCAAGGCTGGAGAAGGTCGAAGTTCTTTTGGGTAGGAATAATCACCATCTGAGTTCTAATGTCGCGACCATGCGACAACGCATTTCTTATATCCTTGATGTGCTTTGCGAACTTACTTACGTCGAAGTTGTCAGCTTTTTGACCGCTGCCGATTAGTGGCTCCAAAGTAAAGCCGCCATCGAACTTGGTTTCTTTCTTAAACAACTCAATATTGTTTTCGATCTCGCGGGCCAAGATTTTCTTGTCTAGCGTATCTTCGAGCAGCCTTGACGTTCTCTGCT
>CALRZK010000114.1:0-7886 GCA_943372615.1 Bradyrhizobium ivorense
CATAGCTGAAACTCCGCGGCGGATTACGCTTTGCTAATCCGCCCTACGGCGCAACTCATTTTGCCTCGCGCCGCGTGAAAGCGGGTGGCGCCGAAATCACCAGATAGTATTCGCAGGCGCGTGTGGTCCGGTTCTCGAACCAATGCTCGACATCCACTTCGAAATAGAGCGAGTCACCTTCGTCGAGCACCGTCTCGGTGTCCTTTGTTTTCACGGTGACTTTGCCGCGCGCCACCAGAACATGTTTCGACGTGCCGACCGGGTAGGCCGGCAATTCACCCGTCGAGGTCTTCGGCGGCAGGTGATGCAGCGCGACTTCGACGGGCATTCCCGCCATCACCGGCGATAGCAGAAAGCGCTCGAAGCCGGTCTCGGCGTCGCGGAACACCTGTCGCTGATCCTTGCGGACGATCGCGAAAGCGCGGCGAGGGCCGTCGTCGTCTCCCATGAGAGACGAGAAGGAGGTGTTAAGCGCAAGCGCGATGCGGCGGGCCACACCGATGGTCGGGCTGTTCTCGCCACGCTCGACCTTGGACAGCATCGCCCGGCTGACGCCGGACTGTTTCGAGAGTTGCTCCAGCGTGAGTTCGGCTTCCTCACGCAACGTGCGCACCCGATCGCCGAATGCGCGGCTGACGGGGTCTTCACGTACGACCTTCCGTGCCGCCGCCTTCGCCATGTGGGGTATCGCTCCACTCGTTCTAAAAATCTGATTCTACTTTAGGCGCGGTTTTGCGGGATGTCACATCCTGCGGGAAGAAAAACATTCTCAATGTTCGATTTTCGCAGGAGCTGGCGCCATTAAGGGACGATTAGTCGCGTCTACTAAAGAGGAAAAATCCGGAACCGGGTGCTTGCGCAAATCTCCCATCGAAGATAGTCGTACCTATAGGAGACGCGGCGGATCAGCCGCTCCAGAAGCGGATATCAGGAGGAAACCATGTATCTTGTCACATTCATGCACGAAGGCCGGCCGACCGTCGGCATCGCGGATGAGGCGCTTTCCAAGGTCCAGCCGCTCCCGGCCAATGTCGCGCCGGACATGCTCACCCTGATTGCGAAGTATGACGAGCTGAAGGGCAACATCGCTGGAGCCGCCGGCGCCGCGATTTCGCTTGCTGGTCTCGAACTGCTCGCTCCGATCCCGCGCCCGGCGCGAAACGTGTTCTGCGTCGGCAAGAACTATCACGAGCATGCCAAGGAATTCGCCGGCAGCGGCTATGACTCCTCGGCCAAGGAAATCGTGCCGGAATATCCGGTGATCTTCACCAAGCCGTCGAGCACGGTGATCGGGCAGGGCGCCGCGATCCCGCAATATCTCGATACGACCGACAGCACCGACTATGAAGGCGAACTCACTGTCATCATCGGTCGCGGCGGCCGCGGCATCACAAAGGCCGACGCGCTCAAGCATGTGTTCGGCTACACCATCATCAACGACGTGACCGCGCGCACGCTGCAGCATCAGCATCGCCAGTGGTTCATCGGCAAGGGCATCGACGGCTTCTGCCCGATGGGCCCGGCGATCATCACCGCCGACGCGATGCCCGATCCGACCAAGATGCATCTCAAGACCTTTGTGAATGGCGAACTGCGCCAGAACGCATCGGTCGCCGATCTCGTCTTCGATATCCCGACCCTGATCGAAACACTCTCGGCCGGCATCACGCTGGAGCCGGGCGACGTCATCGCGACGGGTACACCGGCCGGCGTCGGCCTCGGTTTCACGCCGCCGCGCTTCCTCAAGAAGGGCGATGTCGTCGCGGTTGAAGTCAGCGGTATCGGCCGTCTGGAAAATCCGGTCGGCTAATCGCCGGACCACTGCAATCAAAACGCACGGGGCGATCTCGGCCCCGTGCGAAAACTCCGCAAGCTTCAAGAACTCCACTCCCGATAGGAGTGATGTGTCCTCTGATGCACGCATTCGATGCATTGCTGAACCAAATAAACGGGAGATATCCATGAAACGCCGTGATTTCCTTGCAGGCCTTGGCGGCCTGTCGACCCTCGCACTGACGGGCCAGACTGCGCATGCGCAGGAAGCCTGGCCGAGCAAGAATATCAGCATGGTCGTGCCGTTCCCGGCTGGCGGCCAGGCCGATATCGCTGCGCGTCCGGTCGCGACCTACATGCAGAAGGTGCTCGGCAAGGCTGTCATCATCGACAACCGCAGCGGCGCCGGCGGCTCGCTTGGCAATTCCACCGTGGCGCGTGCTGCGCCGGATGGGCATACGCTGCTGATGACGCTGTCATCGCTCGCCGTGCTGCCGGAGTCGGATCGCATCTATGGTCGCCCGGTTGCCTATGAAGTCGATCAGTTGCAGCCGATCGCCCGCGTGCTTGCCGATCCCACGCTGTTTGCCGTGCCGGCCAGCGCGCCGTGGAAGACCATCCAGGAATTCGTTGCCGACGCGAAGGCGCGTCCCGGTGCGATCTCCTATGGCTCCTCCGGCCCGTTCGGCACGTTGCATGTCTCGATGGAGATGTTCGCACTCTCGGCCGGCCTCAAGATGCTGCACGTGCCGTATCGTGGCGCAGCACCTGCTGTCAGCGATCTCATCGGCGGTCAGATCCAGGCGCTGGCTTCGGCGCCGGGTACGCTCAAGCAGCATGTCGATGCCGGCACGCTGCGTGTTCTCGCCAATTTCGGCGGCGAGCGTCTGGCGGCATTCCCGGATCTGCCGACCTTCAAGGAGCTCGGCTATTCCGATGTGGAGTTCTACATCTGGGCCGGCCTGTTCGCGCCGAAGGGCATGCCGGCACCGGTCGTGACCAAGCTGCGCGAGACCGTGCGCGATGCGATGAAGGATCCGGAAGTCACCAAGGTCTTCGAGGCTGCCGGCAACATGCCGGCCTATCAGGACTCGGAAGAATTCGCGAAGTTCGTCGCGAAGGATAGCGAGCGCCTCGTCGCCACGGCCAAGAAGATCGGGAAGGTTTAAGCGCGGGCGCGGGACCACTCCGCGAGCCACGCCGTAAACCGGCCGCTGTCGCGTTCACCGCCGTGCCATGCGGCGGTGACGGTGCCATCGCCGGCTACCATGAAAACGACGTCGAGGCCCGCCGAACGGCGCAGGGTCTCGACGGCCTGTTGCGGCGTCTGCGCGATCGGGCCGGCAACATTGAACGATGTGTTCACCGATAGCTCGACGCCGATATGGCGGCCGAGCGCTTTCAGATAAGCGTGGGTGAGTGGATCGTCTTCCGCGCGGACAATCTGGATACGTCCGGTGCCGTCGGCATGGATGACAGACGGTATCTTGTCGCGTGCATGCGGCTTCGATTGGGCCGTCAGCACCATGTAGTTATAGGCGTTGTAGTCCGCGTCTGACGCGCCTTCCAACAGATCAAAATATTCGAGCGCTGCTTCCCGTGTCGCCATCGGTGCGAGCGGGCGGATGGCTTCGCGATATTTCACGCGTTCATTCAGGCGCTCGCGGGTGCCCGTATCGCAGGGATTGGCAAGGATCGAGCGATGACCGAGCGCGCGGGGACCGGTCTCCGCTGCGCCCTGATGCAGCGCGATGATGCCGTTCTGCGCGACGAGAAAGGCCATGAGGTCGGCGACGGCGTTGAGGCCCTCCGGCGTCTTGATGTCGCCGATGATCCTTGAATTGATGTCGTCGGCTTCGAGCACGATTGCAATTTCTTCCGATGCCGGCGCTTCACCACAATAGAATGCATGCGTCATGGGGGCGCCGCGCGGGGCACCGATGAGATGCGCAAAAATCCAGGCGGCGCCGATGGTGACGCCGGGATCGCCGGGCGTCGGCGGCATCCACAGATGCAGGCGCACCTTGCGGCCTTGTTCGCGCTCGAACCACGCCTCGTCGAAATGCTCGAGCAACCGCATATTACCGAGCGCATTGAGTGCGACGCCGCCTGTCAGCACGACGCGATTTGCGCCGGTCTTGCGCAGCAGGCCGGCGACCACATGGATCATTGCATCTTCGAAGACGAGCTGCGTTGCTGCGGCCTTGTCGAGGCGATCCTGCGTATCCGGCCGATGCTGGATGTCCTCGACGCGGAGCACGGCATCGGGATTCCACAATTGGTCCGGCTTCAGCGGCTCGCCGAGAATATCGATCAGCGGCTGCTTGTAGGGATTGTCGAACGGGGCGCAATACCAGTTGCCCATGGCGCGATTAAGCTTGATCTCGCCGTCCGGGCCGAAATACAGCACCTCGCGCAGCCGCGCATAATAGGGATTGCTGGCGCGATCCATGTTTCCCCATGCGGCGGCGCCCATATAGCGGCCTTCGCTGGACAACCAGGTCCAGCCGCCCTGGGTGGACGAGATCACGCTGGAGAAGGCGCCGAGGGAGTCGAAGACGCTGTCGTTGGAGTACAGTTTCGTGATCGCGCCGTTCTGCGC
Organism: Bradyrhizobium ivorense; assembly: GCA_943372615.1. Taxonomy (GTDB): domain Bacteria; phylum Pseudomonadota; class Alphaproteobacteria; order Rhizobiales; family Xanthobacteraceae; genus Tardiphaga; species Tardiphaga ivorense_A. Next base: position 4,376 of record CALRZK010000114.1, read on the forward strand.
CACATAAGTCGAAACCGAGCCGAGATCGCCGGTGCCGTCGAGCACGGCGATCGCTACTGGCTCATCGTCAGGGAAGGGCGATACCGCGAACGAGAACCATGCGTGGTTGTCGTGATGCGGCATCATCAGCAGCGGCACGCGCGTGGGCAGGCCGAACTGCTTGCGCAGCAGTTTTGGTGTCCGCGTCATCTGCTCGAGGCGTTTGGCATCGAAGCTCACGGAGTTCTTCGTGCGCAGCAGTTTCAGGCCTTCGGGAAACTCCTCCACGATGCTCCGCACCAGCGTGCCTGTCAGATCGGGATAGTCCCAGCTCGTCAGCCACGCATCGATATCGCTGACATCGCGGCCCATCCTGCGCAGCGTCTCGCGCATCGCGTCGAGTGCAGCGCGTGGATATTGCGTCGTATGCTTGTCGCCGGAGAAACGCTCTTCTTCGTTATTGACGATCAAACGCGGGCCGTGGGCTTGCGTGACTTCCACCAGCGCCACGCCGGAATTATGCGTGCCCGGCAATCCCAGGCCGGCGAGATAGACCGTCTCGCCACGCGCTAGTTTGGCATGCAGCTCGCTGATGCGACGCACGGTGAAGTGGCTGTCATTGGCGTGAAAGCCTGCCAGCGACATCGCCCATGTGGTCAGCCGCCGCGTGGCGCGGAAGCAGAACCGGCCGAGGCGGGGATAGCGGGGACCAATACGTCGGGGAGATATCACGCGGCGACCTCGATGGATGTCATCGATGTCGCTTCAATCATATCGCAGGCAGGGCAACAATCCCTGTCAGTGTCTCAGCCGGCGCTGAGACGCACGCCCGCACGTAGAAACTTCTGCGGATCAACGGCTTCGCCATCGATACGAGTCTCATAATGCAGATGCGATCCGGTGGAGCGGCCGGTGGAGCCAACGAGGCCGATCACCTGGCCGATCTTGATCGTTTCACCGGCCTTCACGAGAATTTTCGACATATGACCATAGCGCGTCGCCAGGCCATTGCCGTGGTCGATCTCGACCATCTGGCCATAGCCGCCAGACCATCCGGATGTGGTCACCTTGCCATTGGCGGTCGCGCGGATCGGGTCGCCGGTGGCGCCACGAAAGTCGAGGCCGGAATGCATCGCGGGGCGACCGAGAAATGGATCGCTGCGGACGCCGAAACCGGATGAGAATTCGACGGTGCCGACGACAGGCTTACGATACGGCACCTGCGCCATGGTGCGGTTCAGCCTGTCCATCTGCGCACGCGTGATTTGCAGACGATAGAGCTGGCGTTCAAACGGGTCGGCATTAGCCGAGAGCTTCACCGGAATATACGGGCCGCCCATGCCGCCGCGCGGTGCGGCGGCTTCGAGCTTGGTCATGTTGAGGCCGAGATCGGCAATGGCGCCACGCATGCGGCGGACCTTGGAGTCCATGCCTTCTTCGGCCGAACTGAGTGCTGCAAGCTGCTTGCTTTCCACGCGGTCGAGCGAAGCCTGCAGACGGTCGATGACATTGTCAGCACCGCCAAGCTTGGCGACCTGGGTTTGCGGAGGAGCTGCCAGGACAGGTGCGCGCGACTCCAGCCGAGCTTCACGATCGGGCGGCACGACGAAAGTCACGGTGTCGCTGACTTGAGCGGTTTTCGGGAGCGAATTCGTATCCAGCGAAGCGCCGCGGCCCGGCACCTTGGCCGGCGGGATGGAGCCGGTGACCGAGAGATCCGGCACATTGCCGAGTGCGCTGGCGCGGGATTCCAGCTGGTTCTGGCGACGCAGCACCTGTTCGAGCTTCTTGTCGAACTGCTCCTGATCCAGCATCTGGCGGCTGGTAGTGCGATCGATCTTGGCGCGCAGTTCGGCGATGCGGTCCTCATAGGCGTATTGCATGTCGGCCTGACGGGCGATCAGCTTGGTCAGCACGTCGTCACGAAACGCGAAATAGGTGGCAGTGGCGGCGGACCATGCACCCAGCACGGTCACCGTGCCGACCACGATCCAGAACACCACGGGCCCGATGCGGACCTGCTTGCCGCGATGCGCGATCGTGTAGTCGCTCTGTCGGGCCGCCATCGCAGCCGGCGGCTTGGCAGTGGCAACGCGGCGCGGTTGGGGGCGTCCGTGGTCGTGAGAATGGTGCTGAGGGTACTCGGCGTATTGGACAGGGCGGTTCGACATCAGCACTCCCGGGCCTGCCGGGAGACTCATCGGCGGGCTCAACTAACGGGAGGGATTTGAGCCGGGCATGGTTAATTCCAGCTAAATGACTTCCATCAATTTGAATATGGGTTAATGCCGCAGGGCCTCTGCCAGCACCGCATCGGCATGGCCATCGACCTTCACATTGCGCCAGGCCTTGATGACCTTGCCGTCCTTGCCGATCAGTACCGTCGAGCGAAGAACGCCCTCGAACACCTTGCCGTACAACTTCTTTTCGCCCCACGCGCCATAGGCGGTGAGCATCGTCTGGGCGTCGTCCGAGAGCAGCGGCATACCGAGTTCGTATTTGTCGCGAAACTTCTCCTGCGCCTTCAGCGGGTCGGCGGAGACGCCAAGCACGGCGGTATCAGCCGCCGCGAAGTCGGCGGCGAGGCGGTTGAAGTCCATCGCCTCCTTGGTGCAGCCGGGGGTGCTTGCGCGTGGATAGAAGAAAATTACCAGCTTGCGACCGGCATAGTCCGACAGCGACACCGTCGCGCCGCCGTCGCGGGGCAGCTTGAAGGCGGGCGCCTTCTTGCCTTCGATGGGATCGGCGGTCGTGGTTTTTGCTGTCTTGGCCATGGGCCGTCCCTTCGTCATCTGCATTTCGTCTGGCCGTCTTATCCGAGGTTTCGGGATGGCTCCATGGCTGAAATCGGGGCTGTCACCATGGCGAGGCGGATGGCCGCAGTGGACGGTCGTGCGGGCGTAGTCATCTGTGTGCGCGGCAGGTCATCCCGCAGGCGTGCTTTCGAGGGATTCTTGCGCAATTTCTTGCACATACGCCTTCCTTTCGTCGCTTTCGGGCGGTCACTGTGATTGGATTGCGGGCGTGCTTCGAGGAGCCGCCGGGGCGATGGCGCGGTGCAAAAATACGAGCCTCGCTGTATGGTGACTGAAGGATTCGAGAGACACACGTTGCCCGCGCCGATTGGTGTCGTGGCGACCGAGACGAGCTATAATTCAAATCCGGGATTGGCAGCTTTGCCGGCAGTTAAGCGTTCGGCACAGATCGATGCGAACTGTCGGTGGCAATCGGTCTCGCCATCAGCGCCACCCACCGAAAGGCCCGGCACCTAGAGGACATGGCAAAGAGCAAGCCACCCGCAGCGCCTCGTCCGCGCGCCGATGACCGGTCCATGCAGTGGGACGATGCCGATTGGGATCGCCAGCACTATGCGGCCGGCCATGATCGTGCGCGCAAATTGTTGTCGCCTAAATCCTCCATCTGGCATCGTTTGGGCGACCGCTTCCGGTCGCGCGGTGGACATCGGCCTCGCAGCCGCTGGGCCAGGCGCATTGTCACCGTCTTCGGTGGCCTGTTCATCGTTTCCGCTGTC